>NZ_KV797728.1:0-2558 GCF_001809455.1 Corynebacterium sp. HMSC074C11 | reverse complement strand
CCCCGCTACGCACTCCGAAACCGGAAGAGCCGTTTTAGTGCAGTCCGTTCAGTTAGGATTAGCAGTATTCTTAAATGCGAGCAAGGAGCAGAAACAAGAATGGTTACCACCGCTGTGTAGCGGAGAGAAAATTTCCTCAATTTGCTTAACAGAGCCCGTATCCGGGTCGAATCTTGCGAAAATGGAGACACGGATACTTAAAGGGGCGATGGAGTCTTCCTTAGTGGGGAAGAAGGATTTTATCGTTAACTCGCATATAGCAGATGTGCATGGTGTTGTTGCTAGAAATGTTAATGGATCGGTAGGCGATAAGTTTTTTGCAGTTATTGTGCCGGCTGATTCGCGGAATATTCAGGCGGGAAACACGTATTTATTGCCGGGGCTTGAAGGAGTTAATATTGGAAGTGTTGAATTCGTTGATGGTTGCAGTGTGACCAATAACAATATCCTCTCCGACAAAGATGGATTGGAGGTAGCTCATCGTTCGATAACGCTGTTCGGAAAGCTCAACTTGGCAGCAGTTGCTTTGGGAATTCAGCAGAAGGCGTTGGATATTACCAAGGCATATCTAAGATCTGAAACGGGTAAGTTAAAAAACCTATCTCAAAAAAGTGCGATCCGTGGACTGCTTGGCAATGTCAATCGCCGATTTGTTATTTCAAACGCAGCGTGCGTTTCTGCAGCGGCTAGCTTAGATCGCGGAACGCCCAATGAGCCGCTAATCCTCGCAGCGAAAACCGAATCTGTTAACAGTGCAATTGCGACTGTAGTTGACTGCATGAACGTGCTTGGAGCGCGTGGCGGGCTGGTCGAAACTGGATTAACTGATTTGCTTTTAGCTGCAACTCAGATTCAGTATCCCGCTGGTACAGCAAGTGTAAATAATAAACGCCTAGCTGATGACTGCTTAGGTGCTTATAGAGAGGTAGGGTTATGGTAAAAAGTATTCTTGAAAAAACCTATGCTTTTAGGTATACAATCCCCGAAGGTAAGACAGTTCCCGATTTGTATCCCGACGAGGACGAATTTGCCTCAATGCCTCCGATATTTGCAACGGGTTTTACGGTGGGATTGTTGGAACTTGCCTGTATTAAGCACCTTGATTCTGAAAAACTATTGAACCCAGGAGAGATGAGCTTGGGGTTCGGTGTGAATATACGTCACACGGCTCCATGCACTGAGGGGGTTGAGCTTGAGGTGCGTGCAAAATGCATCATGCAGGCCAGAAATCGCTTTAAATGGGAAGTGTCTGCAACACTGGGTGAGCTAGTGATTGCCACTGGTGTCCATGAGCGGGTCTGCGTTAACAGGGACGTATTTACAAACGAGGTAGACAGAAGCATGAGTCTATATGGCGGTAAAACCCTGCGTGATGGACTTTAATCGCTAATTCCATTGCGGGATTCCAGTGAAGTGCGTTCAGCATATTTGGCGTTATTCTCGACCTATGTTTGGCTTCGCTCTTCAACCACATCAGAGACCTCCCACCGGCCGCTACGCCCCTTCGCCGACCGGTCGGCTGCACCTGGGAAACCTGCGCACCGCAGTGCTGGCCTGGGCGCACGCCCGCGCGCAGGGTGGCCGCTTCATCGTGCGTATCGAAGATATCGACCGCCAGCGCTCCCGCCCCGAGTATGAGGCGCAGCAGCTCGCCGATCTCGAGGCCATCGGCATCGACTGGGATGGCACGCCGGTCCGCCAGTCCGAACGCTCTGAGCTGTATGAATCCGCACTTGTCGACCTCACTCAGCGCGGCCTGACTTATCCCTGCTTCTGCACGCGCCGCGAAATCCTCGCCGCCTCCTCCGCGCCCCATGGCGTGCCAGGTCAGTATCCCGGCACGTGCCGTTCGCTTGACGACGAGCACCTCTCCGCGAAGAAGGCCGAATTTGCGGCGGCTGGGAGAAGGCCGTCGTTACGCCTGAAATCACAGGTGTGTGAGGGGACTGCGACCGATGAGCTGCATGGCGAGATTACCGCCCCGATCGATGACTTTGTCCTCCAGCGTGCCGATGGCATGTGGGCCTACAACCTCGCGGTCGTCGTCGATGATGCCGAGCAGGGTGTGACCGAGGTTGTGCGTGGCGATGATCTGATGTCCTCCGCCCCGCGCCAGGCGTACTTGGCTGGTCTTTTGGGGTATGCGACGCCTTCGTTCGTGCACGTTCCACTGGTGGTGAACTCTAAGGGGCGCCGGTTGTCCAAGCGTGATGGCGACGTGACTCTCGGCGAGGTGCCCGCGGATGCAGCGCAGCGGTGGATTCTGGGTTCGCTGAGTGGCGGTGGCGGTAACGGCAGTGATGGTGGCGATGGTAGTGATGGCGGCGCAGAACTTGACTCCATCGCTGACCTCCCGGAAGCTCTGCGTGCGGGTCTGGAAATTCCTCGCGGACAGGTGATTTTCTAGGGCCCGCCGAGAACTACGGCTAGTGCATACGTTAGGGGCAAGAGTGCGAAAGCAACTAGTGCCGTCGTAATTACCAAACCGTTTGACCGGGCTTTTAGCGCTGTTAGGAAGCCGATTAGGGGCTCTTCCGGTTTCGGAGTGCGTAGCGGGG
>NZ_KV797727.1:82901-220710 GCF_001809455.1 Corynebacterium sp. HMSC074C11 | reverse complement strand
CCACAAGTAAACAACATTAAACAAAATAAACAGCGCAAAATACTATTCTTTTTCCCATCCAATATTCTGTTGATTTTCAGTTAGCAAACGATCGATTAAATTCCCGGTTTCCTATTTCGATGAATTCTCGTGGGTTCTCTGTGGCAGACTGTCTCTATGACTAATCAGACACCTAACTCCGATGTGGTTAACCTGGCTTCTTCTGAGGGCGAGGCTCAAGACAACTTCACTCCCGTAACGACCGAAGAGGGTAAGCTGCAACAGCTTATTGAATGGCTCGAAGAACACGTCTCGGCCTATTCCTACTTGAGCGAGGTTGTCCCGTTGGGTGCCTCTGAAGAAGACATCAGGAAGGCTCGTGCGTCAGTCAATGACCGCGGTGCTCGTATGCCCGACGCTATTATTCACGGTTCGATGATGGTCTTGGGGGCGGCCGTCAACCATTCTTCGCCATACCTTGCGTATGCCGATGGCAAGGTTGAAGTAACGGATACGACGGTGGGGGATAGTCCTAGCGTTCCGGTTCGAGTTTTTGTTCCGCAGGATCCAACCGGATCTGTGGTAGTTGCCGCACACGGTGGCGCTTTCTGGATGGGTGACGGCAGTCTGCGTGAGAATTCCTTCGGCCCAAATATGGCGGCCCTGGCAGCCCGATCCGGCGCAATTGTTGTGGATGTGGACTACCGGCTCGCCCCAGAGCACAAGGTGTCTGAGGCCGTCAATGACATCGCGCGGGTAGTCACATCTGTCGCAGATGATTCGTTGCAGCTTCAGAAATTGGGTGCAATGCCCATCAGCGATCAGAACCCGATAGTTCTCTATGGTGTCTCTTCAGGCGGGCACAACGTTGTTTCCGCGGTAAACCAGATTAGTCAGGACACGCCGGTTGCTTTGTTGCTCGTTGCTCCGGCCCTAGACTTGCGTGGTGCGCCTGCGGTGTGGTTGCAGGCATTCTTCGGCACCTCTGACGATTCGGCAAAGGAAGTGTCACCGGGATTGCATGAGCCGTTGCGAAGCATGCGTGTCCACGTTCAGGCGGCCTCCCGCGATACTGTCGTTCGTCCAGCTACCGAGTACCTGAAGAAGGTCGAGGAGTCGGGCGGAGAGGCCTCTCAGGCGGAATTCTTGGCAACTCACCAGATTGCGGTTCCAAAGGTTCAGCGAGAGCAGATTACGGACGCGGCGCGGTTCATTTTAGAGGCCACTCACACGGAACGTGAGCTGCCAGAGGACCCGGCAGGTGAATACGATAAGGAAGCGATTGACCGGCAGAACGAAGAGTCCTGGGGCAAGAGCTAGTCAACCCGTTTCAGTTCCCAATGGCGCTCTCGCTGTGCATGTGAGCGCTGCGGAGGGGCGCTGGTGAGGGAAACCGGGGTCGGAGCTAGAACAGCTCAGTGCCAGAAGGCCGGGGGCGAACAGGCCCCGACTAGTTCAGCGGCAGGAGGTTGCGCTTCGTTGCGTGGACCTCTTCCACCCGGTCGATGTTGTGTTCGAGGACATTCCAATCGTTGACCGGAATATTGCGCTGGGCTTGGGCAATGACTGACTTGTCAGGAGTGGACCACGCGAGGGGCACTGGGGTGATTTCATCGTAGAACTCGGTGCGGCTCTTATGCGTGCCGGCCACAGCAACAGCTGGCACCTTCGCGCCCACGCGGCGGGGAACCCCGGAAATCGTGGTGACAGTACGTGTAGCCAGGGCCGGGACGGGCTCTCCATCGGAGGGGTTTTTACGCATGTCCACCAAGGTCATCAGCACCATGGTTCGCTCATCCACACGCGCAATCATGGCCGGAACCAGCGGGGATTCGTCGTAAAGCTCTTGCGGATCCTTGATTGCGCGTCGCACCTGGAAGGTAACGCCGAGGTAGAGAACCGCGAGGGCGAAAAGCACAACCGCGCTGCCGATAACAAACGGCGTGCGGTCGAAAACTACTAGAACCAGCACAGCGCCGACGAGCAGCAGAGCAGAGAAAATGCCGGAGGAGATGAGCAGTCGGCGGGCATCGCGGTAGTACTCGTTGTTGGCGTTGGTGTGCTCGCGGTTGACGGGGAAGTGAAAGTTCATGGCAGTCCTTTAGTTATCCATTTTTCTAGGATTCCGAGCTAGCGGTGGAATCGCCGGGCAGGGTTGGGCCGAGGTACTCATCTGCGTCGACGATTCGGTAGGCGTAGCCCTGTTCCGCCAGGAAACGCTGGCGATGAGCTGCATATTCAGTATCGAGCGTATCGCGAGTTACCACCGAGTAAAAGACGGCGCCACCACCATCGGACTTCGGGCGCAGGAGACGCCCCAGACGCTGTGCCTCCTCCTGTCGGGAACCGAAGGTGCCGGAGACTTGCACGGCGACAGAGGCTTCGGGAAGGTCGATGGAGAAGTTCGCAACCTTGGACACCACCAGCGTGTTGATCTCGCCGCGCCGGAACTTCCCAAAGAGCTCCTCGCGTTTGGCGTTGGACGTCTTTCCTTCGATGACATCGACGTCCAGTTCCTCGCCAATCTCTTCGAGCTGATCCAAGTAGGCACCAATCACCAGAGCGGGTTCGCCCTCGTGTCGGGCAAGGATTTGCTTAACGACGGGAATCTTCGTCGGCGTCGTTGCGGCCAGGCGATACCTGTCGGAGGCCTCAGCCGTGGCGTAGAGCATGCGCTCGGACTCGGTCGGGGTCACGCGGACCTCAACGCAGTCAGCCGGTGCGATCCAGCCCTGGGTTTCGATGTCCTTCCATGGGGCGTCGTAGCGCTTCGGGCCAATCAGGCTGAAGACATCGCCCTCGCGGCCATCTTCGCGCACCAGGGTGGCGGTGAGCCCCAGTCGACGGCGCGACTGCAGATCCGCACTCATTCGGAACACAGGAGCGGGCAGGAGGTGGACCTCGTCGTAGATGATGAGACCCCAGTCGCGGGAATCGAATAGCTCGAGTGCGCGGTATTCTCCCTTGGTCTTGCGTGTGACTACTTGGTAGGTCGCAATGGTGACGGGGCGAATTTCCTTCTTTTCGCCGGAGTATTCGCCGATTTCGTCCTCGGTCAGCGAGGTGCGTCGCAGCAGCTCGTCGCGCCACTGCCTGCCGGCGACGGTGTTGGTGACCAGGATCAAAGTAGTGCGCTGCGCGTCTACCATGGCCGCCGCTCCGACGATTGTTTTTCCTGCGCCGCAGGGCAGCACCACGACGCCGGAGCCACCCTCGCGGAAGGAATCGGCCGCCATGCGTTGGTAGTCGCGCAGTTCCCAGGTGTCGTGGCCTCCGGTGCCCTGATCCTGCCAGGCGATGGCGTGTGCCTCTCCGTCGATGTATCCGGCGGTGTCATTGGCAGGCCAGCCGACCTTCAGCAGCTCCTGTTTGATTCGGCCTCGCTCGGAGGGGTGCACGGTCCAGGTGTCGGCATCGATTTGCTCGCCGAGCATCGGACGAATCTTTTTGTGCTTGGTCACCTCGGCCAGTACCGCGGGGTCGTGTGAGAGCAGAATAAGGCCGTGAGCTGGATGCTTGGTCAGGCTCAGGCGACCGTAGCGGTCCATGGTCTCCGCGACGTCGATAAGCAGTGGCTGGGGGACGGGGAACTTGGAATAGCGCTCGAGGACATCGACCACCTGCTCCGCGTCGTGACCGGCAGCGCGGGCATTCCACAGCGCCAGCGGGGTGATGCGGTAGGTGTGCACGTGTTCAGGAGCACGTTCGAGCTCCGCGAATGGTGCCAGCGCCGCGCGTGCCGCATCCGCCTCCGGATTATCGACCTCCAGCAGCACCGTCTTATCCGATTGGACGATCAGCGGACCCGTACCGAAACCCATTATTTCCTCGCCTCGCAGACATTCGACCAAAAATAAGCTAAAGGTCAATTCTGCCACGATTACGCAGAAGATGCGCCACGGGCTCGAATCATCCCGAACCGTCACATTCGCTTTTGCATCGCTTTACGACGGTCCCCGCGCCCGTCGCCTAGTCGACAGGATGTACTTCGGTAATGCGATGCAGCAGAAAGCGCAGCACTTGGCTGGTGGCCGGGTCGATAGCATCGACCTGCCCACCGGAGACAGTGACTGGGCGCACGCGCTTGCGGGCGGGTTTGCCGTTGCGGTCGACGTAGCTTAAATACAGGTCGTCGCCGTGGCGAGCCGCGCGCTGCAGTAGCTTGAATGCTTCGGTGCCGGAGGCGTAGCCGCTCGTGCCACCGGTGCTAGCGCTAGCACCGGCAGCCGTCCCCGTACCTGTCGCCGAATCCGCAACCGAGCCAGAGACCCCAGCAGTGCTGCCACTGGCTGTAGCGCCACTGGAACTACCGGCGTGCTCAGCAGCACGGTTGCCATCGGCAATGGCCGTCAACGCCTGGCTGATGCGTTCCGGTTCGGGCATCGTTGTACGCGCAGTAGGCACCGGAGCTGGCGCCTCAATGCGGCAGGGAGCGCGACCGAGATCCAGCACCAAACCCTCTGCATCTTCGGCGATGATGGAAAAGCCCGCATTTCTAGCGGTCTCAATCACCTGGGCAAGCGGGGCCTGGCTAATTAGCACCGTTTCGGCAATCTTCCGCAACGCCAGGCTTTGTCCAGCCTGGTGACTCTGGAATGAGGCCAGCAGAGCCGGATCGTCACAGCGGATAAACGAAGCTGCGGGGCCACCGCGGAGACGACCGTGGCGGCGGGCGACGTCGTCAAGCAAATAGGTAATGGACTGCGGCACTTCGCCGACGGCGTAGCGCGAGAGAAACTCCGAGATATCGGCGGCGTTGATGCCGGTGTCGAGGGCATCGCGGAGGCTGTCTTCGGTCACGCGGTAGACGCTGGCGAGGCCGGGAGATTCCAACTGCGCAATCGAACTGAGCATGCGTTCCATCTCCGGGGATGCGGGGCCCGGTACGACGATGGTGTTGTCCGCCTGGACCATCAGGTACGAGGCGTTCGGCGGCAAGAGGTTGTTACAGGCAGCACGCAGATCGTCGAAGGCCTCGGCAGTGCCGGATTCGATGAGCGCGACTATGGCTTTGCCGACCTCGCTAAGGCCGACGGAAATCGTTTCCACGCCCGGGTCCCGCACGACGATGCCGAGGGCGACCAGCTCGTCGACCACGCCACTGAGAGTCTCGTCCGTGCACCTCGCGTTGGTGATGGGGTAGTAGTAGGCGGCGCATTCACGCAGGTCAGTCAGAGCAACGACGTCGTTGCCGCTTGCCGACGACGCCACCTGCGCACAGCAGGCCAGCACCATTTCCCGGATTGACGGTACCCCGGAGAGCCGAGTTTGAGGTGAGAGCAGAGCAATGCGCTTGCCTTCCTCATTGAGCTGGTCGACCCGCCAGGGCGCTGCGTCGCTAGTGCGAGTGCCGACTGTCAAGCTCACCCACCGGTCAACCAGATCGGCGTCGAGGAAGCCGTCGGCTGCCAGCGTGGGTGCGAAATAGTCACCACCGGTGTCGTGCAGTGGCAGCGGATGCGGAGTGCCGACATGAACCAGGCCCGCTGCACCGAGGTTAGCCACGCCGCGAGCCAGCTCCGAGATGTCGACACCGAGCTCCTCGATGAGATTGCGGGTTTCCCGCACTCCGATGACACCGTTTTTCAAGGTCGGTGCGGGGTTGGTTCCCAGTAGGTCCAGGAGGTCAGTCGCCTGTCGCAAAGTTTCCCAGGCGGTGGCGGCAGCACGGTCGTTACCGCTGGCAATTACATGGGTAGCGGGGGTTTCGGGGCGCAGGGGGACATCGTCGTCGGCAAGCCCGACTCCACGCATAAGCGCGCGAACGGTGGCGGGTAGACGGACGGTGCCCTCGTCGATGCGTTCGAGCAGGCCGGCGTTGATGAGCGCTGGGACCGGCAGCGAGGGGTCGGCATCCGGATGAGCGTCCTTTGTGACGCCGAGACCTCCGGAGTTGGCGAGGGTGTCCAGGAGACGCTGCTGCCTGTCTGTGACCTTGGTGAGTGCCGTGCGTAGCTGGCTGCGGCTGGGGCCATCGGGATTGGGCAGAAGATACCAGCCGGGTGGCAACGAGGTGGCGACCTCATCGCTGAGACAGAAGTAGTCCTGCCAGGGCAGAGGCTTCTTGCGGGTGGACTTGCCGGTGAAAGTGCCGCGTGGGCCGGCGCCGTTTCCCCAGATGAGTCCGTATGCGCGCAGGGTATCGAGGCCTGTCCGAATATGTGCGGCCGTGGGCCGTTGATTGGCGGGAACCTCTGCTCGAGAGAGTAAGTCGAGAATGTAGTCGATGAGGGCGTCCGCAGTGACGGGTTCGGCGTCGGCACCGAGGTCAGCGGCAGCCTCAATGCAGGCGAGCTCCAGTGCGGGCAGTTTGGTCAGCGCGCGGGAGACAGAAGCGCGGAGCTGGAGCCTTGCCGCTAGCACCTGGGAAGACTTCGGCGGCGGCGACAGCGCATCGGGGCGATTGCTGAGGATAGTGCCCACAAATTGGTCTGGTTGACCTGCCAGCCAGTCGGAAAAGAGTGCAAAGGGGGTGGTGCTAGTCATGACAATCCCCACTTTAGTGAGGTTTAAGGAGGGGAGAAGGTGACTGGGGAGAAAATTTTTGGGATAATCTCAGCATGGCTAACGTTGCAAAGAAATCCTATGTCGATCCCGGCTGGCCGAAGGACCTCGAGCCTGGTCAGCACGCTGTTACTGAATTGATTGCTCACCACGCTGGTGCAGATTCGCCTTTCGGCGACATTGAGTTTCCGGTTGATCCGGAGACTTTGGGTTACGTGCACCCGACCACGGTGATTAACAAGTAATCTTTTATATTTTTAGCAGAGCTAGATCTGCAGGAGGCCCGCAGCCGTGACTGCTAGTTCAGTCGTGGCTGCGGGCTTCAAATATGAAACTGTGCGAGTTTATGACACTTTCAAGCCATTTTTCGGGCCATTTTTTGTCATAAACGCAGTCACTAACTCGCGTTGGCACGCGGTCGCCAGCCATAAACGCAGGCAGTAACTCACGCAGGCAGTAACTTACATTGGGCCGGTACCGCCAACCTGTTGAAGACAAATAGTAGCCCCGAAGGTGAATCACCCTCGGGGCTACTGTGATGAGCTGGCTAGCTCGAAAGCCTTAAATCAGACCCTGCAGCTTCGACAGGTCGAACGGAATGGCTGCGACCAGTTCCTGCGGAAGCTCAATCTGACCGGTCAGTGCACGGAACTCAGCGATGAGTGCCTGGGCGTCGGACAGGCTGTCGACGTTGGAGAGGCGGTCAGCGAACTGCTGGATCAGGTCGGTCTTGGAGTCGGAAGCAGCAGCTGCCGGAGCGGCCTGTGCGCGAACAGGAGCGACGCCCTGGCTCGGGTGCGGACGATCGGTCGGGCCGGAAGAGAGACCCAGGCTTGCGGAGCAAGCCGGCCATGCGCCCCAACCCTGCTGAGCCAGAACCTTCTCAGCAACGTAAATCTGCTGCTCGCGGGAAGCCTGATCAGCGGTCGAAGCGAACTCGTTACCACCGAAAGCGTTCCAGGTGCTTGCGGAGAACTGCAGGCCACCGTAGTAGCCGTTTCCGGTGTTGATGTGCCAGTTGCCACCGGACTCACACTGTGCCAGGCGGTCCCAGTCGGAGTCTGGAGCTGCAGAAGCGGTCGGTGCGAAGATAGCGGCACCGGCGCCGAGGATTGCGCCGGTCAGTGCAACCTTTGCCGAAGTGGAAGCGAAGGTGTTGGTCTTAGCTGCGTGGCGAGCCATATGAAAATTTCCTTTTCGTCGATTTTCTTTGTGGCGCCAGTGGGGCTAATGCAACCCCATCTCACTCTTATGGAAAGTTCTTCACGTTGTTGGTAGCGGGCCGATGTCATCGCACTGGAGTGAGATGAAGGCGATCTATGCGACTTCGTCCGTTAAACGTGTCGATTGCACACCGTAGCGGTTGGTAACGAAATAGTCACGCGAACCGCCGGATTCTTAATTTTGAGCGCAGGTTGGAAATATGGATAAAAGTAGGTGAAACTGCAGGTAGGAGATGTGACTGTTAGTGGTGATGTGTAAGTTAAAACATCATAATGTGATAAAGCTCACGTTATCGTCTTGTTATTTTTCCTGTTTTGGCGCGCCTCCGGCACTTGAAAAAGAGGCCATAAGAGATAGCCAAGAAGAACCAACGCTGGCAGTTCGTTGCAGTCTCTGTGCGTCAATCCGCGAGGGTGCTCGCTTCCCACAAATCCATCTTCCCTTTATGTCCCCATCTATGGGTATAATTGAGTTCTTTAGGTAATCGGAGGTGACGTGCACATGCACGCCGCTACCGCTGCCGCCACTTCGCACTAGTAAGCAGTAATAAATAATGTGTTCCCGGTTGGAGTGCGTCCCGTTTTGGTCGCACCTTAATTAAAGGAACACCATTAAGACAGCGCCCGGCCCGGCATATCCTCGCGGTCCTGTCTGGCCAAGCTCGCCTCAATCGAGCCTCTAACTCTGGCCGTTTGTGCGTGCGAGGACGGTGGCGAGTGCGGAAGAATTGCATCTCCGATCCGAAGACCCCGAAGGGCAGTCACCGCTGCCCAAGGGGAACGAGGTTGAGTGCCCCCAGTCGTAGGGCACGGGAAGGTTAGGTGGAAAGTGCCCATCGGTAAGGTCAGGTGGTACGACAAGGATCGCGGTTTTGGCTTCGTGTCGAATCCGGACGGTGAAGATGTCTACATCGGCAAGAACGTGCTGCCGAAAGGCGTGGAAGAGCTTGTAACTGGTCAGCGCCTGGAGTACGACTACGCTGACGGCCGCCCAGGCCCACAGGCCCTCCGGATCAAGGTGCTCGACGAGGGACCGCGCAGTGCCCGTCACCGCCGTGGCGGGGCAGGTGGGGGCGCAGGTGCCCGTCGTCAAGCGAAGAAGTACAGCCCCAGCGATCTCAACGGCATGATTTCGGACATGATTTCCATGCTGGAGTCGACGGTGCAGCGTGACCTGCGCGCCGGGCGTTACCCGGAGCGTAAGGACGGCCACCAGATGGCTGAAGTCCTGCGTGCGGTCGCGCGCGAGCTGGACTCGTAAGTCGTTAGAAGACGTGAAAACGCCCGCTCATGAAAGTGGAAAACCTCAGTGAGCGGGCGTTTTGCTGTGCTTTACGACGGTTCGTTGACGATCGACCAAGTAATACCGTAGGTGGTCTCTTCGCCCTCGGAGTTCTTTCCGATGAGCGCGGTGGAAACCTCCACGACCCCGAGTGGGGTGCGTTTGCCGGCAACAGCTGCGGAGCCAGCGATGGTCTCGGTCGTGGCTTCGCCCGGATCCTTGCGAGAGGTGGAGTTGACCGCATCGTCGGAGAAGAAGCGCTGCAGAGTCCAGGAGTTAGAGCCAACAGTGGAGCCGACGTTAACCTCAGCCGTCTCCTGCTCGCCCAGGGAGATCTTGGCGGCGTTGGCCTCAGTCGTGGTGCAGGCATTCTTCTCAAAGAGGTCGCAGACGCGGTAGGGAAGAACCTCTGTGGTTTCGCCGTCCTGGTTGACCTCGATGGACAGCGCGTGTGGGTCGTCGATTGCCTGGTTGGTCCACTTATTGACAGCAAGGACGATGCCGGTGACGACAAGACCCACCACGACAATAGCGCCGACAACCACGAACGCCTTACTATTCTGTTGCCAGCGGCGCCTACTCGATCCCATCAACTCTCACTTCCCGACATTCGTAACGGAATTGAAGCTACGTTCAGTCACACTAGCCGTTCTCGGGCCAGATACTGCTATTCACTCACGGTAACACGGTAGGCTGTGGGCCATTTCTTCCCTGTAAGCAGGAACTGACGGGTTCCATTGGGCGAGGTAGACGAAGAATCCGGCATCAGCGCAATGCCGTTGAGCACATCAACACTCTGTTGCTCTGCCGGAGAGAGCTGCGCGTACAGGTCGCGGAAGAGTTCGGTGGCATCGACGATGCCTGTGACCTTTCCGTCTTCTGGGTTGATGCGGTAGATGAATGGACTCTGCCAGACGTTGGCCCAAATCTCGCGGTGCGATTGCGGGGTGTTCGTTCCGTGTGAATCGCTCGAGCCCTCCGGATCTACGTCGGTGTCGACAGCGACGCACTCGAGTTCGTTGAGCCACGTTGTCTCCGTGCCTGCCGCAGTGACGGGCAGTTGACGCAGGGGCGAGAGGTCATCAGGGGAGCGGAAAGTGAGGGTGCCACTGCCATCGGAGGTCACGATGGTGTCATCGAAGGAGCACGCGCCCCAGCCCTCGGTGTCGAAGGGAACCTCGCGACGCTGCTTGAGAGTAGCCGCGTCACGTTCTATGGCGCGTCCTTCCTTCCACGTCAGCTGCCACACAGTATCTCCATGGCGGGTGATGCCCTCGCCGAAGAGGTCAGGCTGCAAATCTTCCACGTTGGTCGGCTCGGCCGCAGAGTTGTCGAGCCACTGCGGCAATCGGTAAATCTGGGACTCACCGTAGAGGCCGGTGCCCATCAACAAAGAACCATCGGGTTCGAACTCAAGTCCCTGGACAAAAGGCGCAGCGACATTCTTCTCCGTGGGAAGTGGCGGAGCCAAGACAGGATGGGACTGCTCGATGGTCAGTTTCAGTGTCGGAACGTCACCGAGCCCCGGCACCTTATCGGCACCGACCAGCTCGGAGGGATTAACCGATGCCGAAGTCGATCTCGGGGCGGTGCCGGAGTTCGAGTCCGCACTAGCTCCACTAGAAGGGGCCTCGCCTGAGGGATTGCCACCTGAACCAGTTTCAGCCGCACAACCGGCCAACAGGGCGGCGGTTGCTACTGAGAGGATGGCAGCTCGGGCCGTCGTAAAGCGTGATGCGTGAAAAGAGCGGGCGGGTTTTGCATCGCCCGACGGGAATCTGTCCATAGCTTCACTCTAGGATAGGAAACGTGACTGAAAATCGACGACGTTCCCGAAACAGCCGCCGACGGGGGAAGGTGATGAATCACCAGGCGGTCGACACCGCCCGTACCGCGATTGAAGAGCTCGGGGAGGGGCCTGCCGGCGCGCACACCGGTGTAAGTGTCGTAGGCGAGGGCGTTGCGGTGCATCGTTTTGCGGCTGACCTGCCCGGATATAGGGGCTGGGAGTGGCATGTGGTGGTCGCGTGCGCGCCAGGCACTCAACAGGCGACGGTCAGTGAAGTGGCTCTTGTCCCTGGCGAAACCGCGCTGCAGGCGCCCGAATGGGTTCCTTACGAGGAGCGGTTGCGCCCCGGTGACCTCGGTCCGCGCGATCTGTTGCCGGCTGCAGTGGGAGATGAGCGACTCGACGGCGATGACTTGCAGACCCGCACGTTGTCGGCGCATGGTGTGGAAGATACCGATCAGCGCTGGGTAGAGGGCGATACCGGCCCCGAGAGTGACTTTGCTCGGGAAGCATTGCACCGTTGCCGAACCTGCGCCTTTATGGTCCCGCTGACCGGGCCGCTCGGTAAGAACTGGGGAGTGTGTGTCAACGAATGGACATTCGATGCCACGGCCGTAAGCTTTGACCACGGCTGCGGTGCTCACTCAGCTATCCCGGAAGTAACGGGGCAGGGCGCACCGGTGGCGGAACCCTACCAGGATTCGCACCTGTAGCTTCCCGCCTAGGCAAACGCGATGACGAAGACGGTGCAGCTTCGACGCCACCGTGGCCCCAGAGACTGCACCGTTACGGCTTTCGGCACAAAAATTCCGCTTTGACACGGATCAACACGTGACACGGATAGTAAAGAGACTCTAGAGAGGCATAAAAAATGGACAAAGGTACGTCCACCTCTGCAATATCCTCAGATGAGGCGAAGGACTCCAAGCCTGCACGGTCGGGGAGCCATCTTTCAGCAGTGGACCGCTATTTTCACATCACGGAGCGCGGTTCGACGACCGTAACCGAGATTCGCGGTGGCGTAGTGACCTTCTTCGCGATGGCCTACATCATTCTGCTCAACCCGCTGATCCTCGGCAATATCGAGGATGTCAACGGCAATAGCCTGGGGATACCGCAGGTCGCCGCTGTCACCGCGCTCGCCGCGGGCGTCATGACCATTACTTTTGGTCTCTTTGCCAAGTACCCCTTCGGCATTGCGACGGGCCTGGGCATCAACACCCTGGTTGCCGTGACATTCGTTGCTAACGAGGGGCTGGCCTGGGAAGAAGCGATGGGCCTGGTCGTGCTGGACGGCGTGATTATCGTGCTGCTGGCGCTGACCGGATTCCGAACAGCTGTCTTCCACGCGATTCCGTCCGATATGAAGGCCGCGATGAGTGTGGGCATCGGCCTATTCATCGCCATGATTGGTCTGGTCGACGGTGGCCTGGTTCGCCGTATTCCCGATGCCGCGGGCACGACTGTTCCGGTGCAGCTCGGCATCAATGGCCAGATTGCCTCGTGGCCGACCGCCGTGTTCGTCCTCGGGCTGATTATCTGCGGCATCATGGTTGTCCGCAATATTCCAGGCGGCCTGTTTATCGGCATCGTGCTGAATACCATCATTGCGCTCGCAGTCGAGGCCTTGACGGATGCGGGCCCCTCCTTCGCTGATGGCAAGCCAGTGCCGACCGGTTGGAATCTCGCGGTGCCGACTCTGCCGGACCGTGTAGGTGGTATGCCGGACTTGTCCCTCGTTGGCGCTGTGGATTTTTTCGGCTCCTTTGCCCGCGTCGGTGCCCTCAGCGCCACCATGCTGCTGTTCACTTTGGTCCTGGCTAACTTCTTCGATGCCATGGGCACGATGACTGGTCTGGGCAAGCAGGCCGCACTTGTCGATGAAGACGGTGTGCTGCCGGACATGAAGCGCGCACTGGTTGTCGAAGGCACCGGTGCCATCGTCGGCGGTGCAGTCAGCTCCTCGTCGAACACTGTCTTTGTGGACTCCGCAGCGGGCATCGCCGATGGTGCACGCACTGGCCTTGCCAACATTGTCACCGGCATCCTCTTTCTAGCGGCGATGTTCTTCACCCCGCTTTATGAAATCGTGCCCATCGAGGCTGCCGCGCCTGTGCTGGTCATCGTCGGTGCCATGATGATTGGGCAGATCACCGAGATTGATTTCACCCGTTTTGACATCGCACTGCCGGCATTTTTGACTATTGTCACCATGCCATTTACCTACTCGATTGCAAATGGTATCGGCATCGGTTTCATCACCTTTGCTGCGATGGCTATCTTCTCGGGTCGTGCCAAGTCCGTGCACCCGCTGATGTGGATTGTCTCCGGCCTGTTCGTCATCTACTTCGCTGCCGATCCGTTCACCGCTCTGCTGGGCGGCTAAAGAGTTTCCATGAGTACCACCACATCCCTCGAACGCTTTGCGCCCATCGTCGTCGACGATCCCGCCGACAGCCGTCTCGATGACATCCGCAACCTCAACAAGTCCGATTCCCGCCCCGATTTGCCCGGTGGGAAGGGCCTGGTCATCGCCGAAGGCACGCTCATTGTGCCGCGGTTAGTGCGCTCACGCTTTCCGCTCCGCGCAGTCTTTGGTACTCGCCAGAAGCTCGCATTGCTTGCCGACGGACTGACCGCGAGCGAGGCCGATATTGCGGAAGCTGTGCCCTGGTTTGAACTCGACCGCGAGGTTCTGGCCGCAGCGGCCGGATTTGATCTTCACCGTGGCCTGCTGGCCACCGCTGACCGCGCGCCGGAGCTTTCGGTGGACCAAGTTCTGAGTGGAGCAACCACCTTGGCTGTGATGGAGGGTGTTGGGGACCACGAGAACATCGGGGCTCTGTTCCGTAACGCGGCGGGCATGGGCGTGGATGGGGTTGTCTTCGGCGCGGCCTGCGCCGATCCGCTGTATCGCCGCAGCGTGCGTGTTTCCATGGGGCATGTGCTGACAGTCCCATTTGCGACTCTGCCCGGTACTACGACCACCTGGCAGCGAAGCCTGGACCAGCTCAAAGAGCAGGGCTTCCGCGTGGTGTCGATGACCCCTGCGGGCACGGTGGACCTGTGGGATGCCATGGACACGGACAAGGTCGCGATTCTCGTTGGTGCTGAGGGGCAGGGACTTACCGAGCACGCGATGGCAGCCACCGATGTGCGTGCCCGCATTCCCATGTCACCGGGAACTGACAGCCTGAATGTGGCTACCTCCGCAGCGATTGCGTTCTACGAGCGACTACGCGTTCAGTCGCAGCGCGCAGGGCAGTAGAAACTATTTCCCGAACTTGCCTCGCGCCCGCTGCCAGGTGCGGCCAGCGAAGTTCTTGGCCTTAGCACCAAAGCGACTGAGCTCCTCCAGAAAGTCTCGGTTCGGCTCTGCGTTGTGAACTTCGTAGTCGTCGTAGGCGCGGTCAAGCTCTGCGCCAGACTCGGAGGAACCCGGCTCACTCATTAGCCCGCGCGGACTACGAGATGTCGAATACGAAGTTCCGGGAGCCGCACGACGGCCATCGACCGCAAAACCACTAACAGGGATATCTGTAGCGGGCGAATGCGGGTCGAATCCAAGCCAGTCGGTGATGACGGCGTCGGCAAGCTCTGTCGGAATGAACGGCAAACCGACCCCTTCGCGTGGACGTGAAGCCGTACCTTCGGAAGCGTCGGGTATTGGGCGGTGCTTGCCCGCCCAGAAGCTGCCCTCTGCGGGGCAGGGAAGACCGATGTCTTCCAGTGTGCGGTAGCGAGTAGCGGAGAAAGCGCGCTTGAGCTCACCATCGTGCCAATGCGCAAAGGCACCGAAGCCCGTGGATTTATTCGACACACTCGCGTAGACGTCCGTGGCGGCAATCTCCTGGCGCAGACGAGGCGACAGCTTGGACAGCTGCGAGACATCGTCGAGAACCGTCTGCAGTACGGCAACGCCTTCAAAGCCGCCGATGTAGTATTCGCCGTCACCGGTTTCCGCCGAGCGGTTGAGCGGGAAATCACCAATCGGTGTTACCGGCAGCGTCGAATCATAGAGAGCTAGGAAACGACGCCCGAAACCGCGGTCATGCTGAACACCTGTCTCCAGGGTTGCAGCAGGGTCATTGGTGCTGATAAACCAAATCGTGACTACACCGCGGCGAATCGCGGAGAATTCGAAATCAGAAGCGTTGCCACTGGTCATGGAGCTCATTGTCGAGGAAAACTCCTACTTCTTCGGGCCGTTCGGACGTACGCCGAGAAGCACATCCTCCCACGACGGCATGACAGTCTTCTTCTTGCGCTTCGGCTGCTCCGCGTCCGGGTGCTGCAAGAACTCCGCCTCGTCAACATCGTCGTCGGCGTCGCTTTGCGACGGAACGTCCTGCTCCCCGTGGCCTCGCTGCGGCTCCGCCGAAGACTGCCATGCGGCTGGCATCTCAGAGGTATCCGCGGTATCAGCAGCTCGATTGGCCTGCGGAGCCAAGTCTCGGTTGCGGCGGGCAAAGTCGGGGTCAATCAGCTCTGCTGCCAGCTCATTGCGAGCAATGGTGAGCGCGGAAAGTCCCTCCGCCTGGTAACTCCACTCGGCCACGTTGGTGGTGTGGCCGACATTCCAAGTAACCGTCACAATCCACTGTCCGCTCGGGTCGCGGTAGGCATCCCACGAGGCATCGGCGAGTTCCTGACCACGGGCGGCGAAAGCGGTGGCGAGAATCTCCCACAAGGACAACTTGGCCGGGCCATCAATGCGACGTGGCTTTGACTGCTTGCCGAGCTCCGCAATACGTGCGCGCTCCGCAAGCACCGGGTAGGCGAAGGACTCAATCTTGCGCGGCTGCATGCCGCTGTACTCAATGAGCTCCTCGACCGTCTGGCCGCTGCGAATGCGATCCTGAATCTCGCGCGGCGACAAAACGACACGAGGCTCTTCCAGAACTGGCTTCGGCGCCGTTGGAGTCTTTTTCGGTGCCCCGCCTGACGCACCGGAGTTGTCAGCCACCTCGCTGCCTTCGGCCGAGCCGCCGCTTGCAGTGGTGGCGTCCGCTGTGCTGCCACCAGTGGAACTTTCGTCGGTGGAACCGCTCTCTGCGGTAGCACTCTCCCCAGAGCTACCGCTGGCAGTGGCGGTGGTGGTGCTTGATCCGTCGGCAAGCGATGCGGAATCAGCTGCAGCAGGGGAACCGGTGGCATCGGCGAGCTCGAAGTGCTCGACCAGGAAAGTGCGCAGGTTCTCGTCGAGAGGCAGCGTGAAGCGAAGTCCCTCCTGCCGTTCCTGCTCGGTGATATCAGCGGGAACGAGAATCAGTGAATCGGTCACATCGCCGTCCAGAACTGGCTTCAGCTCCCTCATGCGAGAACCTCCTTGTTGGTCGACGTCATAAGTAATGCTCACTAATCATGGTAAACGACAAAACTCCCGCGTCACGGACAATTGGGGCAATGCCCTTGCGCGTGGCGCGGGAGTTAAGCGGCTGAGGCCGGTAAAAGGCGGCTGCTTTGCGACTAATTTGGCGTTACTTTGCAGTGGCCATGCCGCTACTTGGCAGCTGCCATGCTGCTAGCTGCTCTGCTATTACTTGGCAGCGTAGCCGTTGTCCAGAACCCAGTCGATAGCGCCAGTCAGACGACGGATGTCCTCCGGGTCGATGGCCGGGAACATACCGATGCGTAGCTGGTTGCGGCCCAGCTTGCGGTACGGCTCGATATCGAGGATGCCGTTGGCGCGCAGAACCTTGGCGATCTGTGCGGCGTCGATGTTGTCCTCGAAGTCGATGGTGCCGACGACCAGCGAGCGCTTCGCAGCATCGGTGACGAACGGAGTTGCCTCCGCGCGGTTCTCAGCCCAGTTGTAGAGGTGGGAGGAGGACTCGGTGGTGCGAGCGACCATGCCGTCGAGGCCGCCGTTGGCGTTCATCCACTTGACCTGATCAGCCAGCATCAGCAAAGTACCGACGGCCGGGGTGTTGTAGGTCTGGTTCTTGCGGGAGTTATCAACGGCAGTTTGCAGGTTCAGGAAAGCCGGGATGAAACGGTCGGAAGAATTGATCTTCTCAATACGCTCGATGGCAGCCGGAGACATTGCAGCCAACCAGATACCGCCGTCAGAAGCGAAGCACTTCTGCGGGGAGAAGTAGTAGACGTCAGCCTGGGACATGTCGACCGGGAGGCCGCCGGCGCCGGAGGTGGCGTCGATAGCCACGAGCTGGCCCTCGGAGCCTGCCGGGCGGGTGACCGGAACCATGGTGCCGGTGGAGGTCTCGTTGTGAGCCCAACCAATAAGGTCAACGCCCTCTTCACCAGCGACAACCTCAGGTGCGGAACCCGGCTCTGCTTCGATAATCTGCGGAGCGTCGAGCCACGGAGCCATCTTGGAGGCCTTGGCGAACTTGGAGGAGAACTCACCGTAAGTCAGGTGAGCGGACTTCTTCTCGATGAGCCCAAAGGTGGCAGCATCCCAGAAAGCGGTTGCGCCGCCGAGGGACAGGACAATCTCGTAGCCTTCCGGAAGCTGGAAGAGCTCAGCCAGACCCTCGCGAACGTCACCAACAACGTTCTTCACTGCCGGCTGACGGTGGGAAGTACCCATGATAGAGGTACCGCCGTCAACGATTGCCTGAATCTGCGCCGGGCGAACCTTCGACGGACCGCAGCCAAAGCGGCCGTCGCCGGGCTGGAACTCTTCAGGGAGGACTGGGAATTGATCGCTCATATGAGGCGCAACCTTTCAAAGTGTATTCAAAGTGAAGCTTGATATACAGCCGTTGTCTTCAAACTCTAGCGGTAATCGGGGGTACTTATCGCAAAAGGGTGGGGTTCAATTGCCCCCGCTTCCGTACTTTGCATAACAAAACAGGGTGGATTGACGTATTTGCAAAGTTTGCGAAGAATTTTTTCCAGTTTTGTTGGCGTTGAAAACTTAGCGATGTGGGGCCTCTGGTGGGCAGGGAGGGGTGGATTATTGTGGATTTAGTCGATGTGTTTTCGGGCGTTGGTTCGATGACTTTTGAACTTTTAAAGACATCGGCTGTTGAATGGGCTCCTGGTTAGTAAATGAGCAGTGACAACGTAATAAACCCGTTTTTTCATTTGCATTTCAGGGTGAAGAGGGGTCAAGATTGGGTAAGCCCAGGCTGCCCGAATGGGGTAGAGGGTGTTGCGCTGCTCACACTCTTTGATATTGTGTGTTCTAATCCACTGCAGGTGTCGGTTCTTTATGGTTACGACACGGTCGATGTGAACTAAGCAAACTTTTTCACTGGACAAGATGCAATGGAACGCAAATGTCGCGCATAATTGAATCATTGGAAACAATGCGACCCCGAAGGGGTGGCGTGGAGTTGGGAGGCAGCATGCTGTTTTCCGCTGTGCCTGCTTCCCCCGCACTCTGGAGTCGTTAAGAAGAATTTTTCTGTGAAAGGGAAGTTGTGGCTACTAAAGACGGCAAGGCTGTACTCCACTACCCGGGCGGCGAGTTCGAGATGGACATCGTCAAGGCAACCGAGGGTAACGACGGTATTGCTCTGGGCAAGATGCTCCAGGAAACTGGACTGACCACCTTCGACCCGGGCTACACCGCCACCGGTTCTACCGAGTCCAAGATCACTTACATCGACGGCGGTAACGGCATCCTGCGCTACCGCGGTTACCCGATTGAGCAGCTGGCTGAGAAGGCCACCTTCAACGAGGTTTCCTACCTGTTGATTCACGGTCACCTCCCATCTGAGGAAGAGATCGCACAGTTCAACCACGACATTCGTCACCACACCCTGCTGGACGAGGACTTCCGTCGCGCATTCAGCATCTTCCCGCGTGGCGCACACCCGATGCAGACCCTGGCTTCTTCGGTCAACATTCTGGCTTCCTACTACCAGGACGAGCTGGATCCGCTGAACGAAGAGCAGCGTAACCTGGCTGCAGTTCGCCTGATGGCTAAGGTTCCGATGCTGGCTGCATACGCTTACCGCGCATCCAAGGGTGAGCCGTACATGTACCCGGACAACAACCTGAACGCTCGCGAGAACTTCCTGCGCATGATGTTCGGTTACCCGACCGCTGACTACGAGGTTGACCCGGTTGTGGTTGACGCTCTGGACAAGCTGCTCATCCTGCACGCTGACCACGAGCAGAACTGCTCCACCTCCACCGTCCGCATGGTCGCTTCCTCCGGCGCTTCCATGTTCGTCTCCATCGCTGCTGGTATCAACGCTCTGTCTGGCCCGCTGCACGGTGGTGCTAACCAGGCTGTTCTGGAGATGCTCGAGGACATCCAGCAGAACCACGGTGGCGACGCTACCGAGTTCATGAACCGCGTAAAGAACAAGGAGCCGGGCGTCCGCCTGATGGGCTTCGGTCACCGCGTCTACAAGTCCTACGACCCGCGTGCAGCTATCGCTAAGAAGACCGCTCACGACGTGCTCGAGCACCTCGGTGGCGACGAGCTGCTGGATCTGGCCATGAAGCTGGAAGAGATTGCACTGGCTGATGACTACTTCGTCTCCCGCAAGCTCTACCCGAACGTTGACTTCTACACCGGCCTGATTTACCGCGCCATGGGCTTCCCGACGGACTTCTTCACCGTCCTGTTTGCCATCGGCCGCCTCCCGGGCTGGATTGCTCAGTTCAACGAGCAGGTCACTGACCCGGCATCGAAGATCAACCGTCCTCGCCAGATTTACACCGGCGAGACCGAGCGTGACTTCGTTCCGCGCGACCAGCGCTAAGGTTTTAGCGATTACCGCGTAGGGGTTCCTCGCAGGTAGCTCAGCATAGAAAGTCCAGCGTTGAAAACGCGAAAAGGCGCGTACTAGCCTTCGAAAGGTTGGTACGCGCCTTTTATTTTTCCTAGAATTTTAAGAAACCCCATTTGAGTTGGGTCCATTTAAGTTGGAATAATTGCCAGCTTTGATAAATGCCAACTGTGATAGGAGATTGTCTTGTCCAAGCCAGAACTCACTGCTAAGTCCGGTCCGGCTCCGACGGAACTCGTCATCAACGACCTCACTGTCGGTGACGGCAAGGAGGCCACCCCGGGTGCTCGCGTCGAGGTCCACTACGTGGGTGTTGACTACGAGACCGGTGAAGAGTTCGACTCTTCCTGGAACCGCGGCCAGTCCATCGAGTTCCCGCTGAACGGTCTGATTGCCGGTTGGCAGGAAGGCATTCCGGGCATGAAGGTCGGCGGTCGCCGCGAGCTGATTTGCCCGCCGGAGAAGGCTTACGGCCCGGCTGGTGCAGGACACTTCCTGTCTGGTAAGACCCTGGTCTTTGTCATCGATCTGTTGGACGTTAAGTAAAACTTCTCCCCGATAGTAAGGCCCCGGATCTCCAGCGGAGAAAGTGACTGCGTTTATGACGCTTCAGGCGTGAAAATTTGCCCAAAAGTGCCATAAACCCAGTCACTTTCTTGCTTTCTGAGATTGGGGTGGGGCTGAAGGCCTGAACCAGGCCCAAACCAGCCCCCGGCCCCCTACTCACCCAGTGCGAAGCGACGGTAGTGGTCGAAACGTTGCTCACGGCCAACGCGAGCCGGGTTCTTCTCCAGTTCCCAGAGGGCGTGCTCGATAGCGCTCAGGGCACGGCGGGGCAGTTCGGCCGGATCCGCAGGTTCGGCCACGATCTCGTCGATGACCCCGGTCTTCAGCATGGCCTCGGCGCCAACGCCCTGTTCCTCCATCATTTCTGGAGCATGCTCGGTGTCTCGGTAGATAATCGCCGAAGCACCCTCCGGAGGCAACGGAGACATCCAGGCATCGTGCATTGCCAGCACGCGGTCAGAGGGCAGCATGGCCAGCGCGCCACCACCGCAGCCCTGGCCGAGAATGAGAGACACGGTCGGGACCTTCAAGTTCACCAGCGTGGTCAAGGTGCGGGCAATCTCGCCGGCCATGGCATTTTCCTCGGCATCTTTGGTCAACTCAGCGCCGGGGGTATCAATGACCGTGACCAGCGGAATGTTCAGGCTCTCCGCAATGCGCATCGCGCGGCGGGCAAAACGCAGCGAACCCGGCCCCATTGGGTGTGTGCCCAGCGGCGGCTGGTTATGCCGGTCCTGGGCGACCAAAATCACCGGCCGCTCACCAATCCGCGCTAGGCGAGCCCGGACCGACAGCGATTTGTGGCCATCGCCAGTGCCGGAGATTGGCACGGAGCAGTCGACAAGGGCATCGATAATATCGCCGCCACCTGGACGAGAAGTATCGCGGGTGCGCAGGATAGCTTCCCAGGTATCGCGACCATCAATGTCTGCTGCTGGCGGTGGGGTGGGTTCGCTGGGGTCTCCGTCGGCAAGCACGTCGATGGTGCGGCGGACAGCGCCGCGCAGACCTTCGAGCGGAATGATGCCGTCGATAATGCCTTGCTTGAACAGGTTCTCGGAGGTCTGAACGCCTTCGGGCATGGGTTCGCCGGTAGCGAGCTCGACGACGCGCGGGCCGAGGAAGCCGAGAAGCGCGCCGGGCTCTGCGAAAGTGAAGTGACCTGCCGACCCCCACGACGCCATGACACCGCCGGTGGTGGGATTGCGCAGGTATACCAGGAAGGGCAAGTGAGAATCCTTGTGGCGCGCCACTGCGGTGGTAATAGAGATCATGAGCGCGAACGCCGCGGTGCCCTCCTGCATGCGAGTGCCGCCCGAGGTTGGTGAGAGCAACAGCGGCAGCTGCTCCGCGGTCGCGCGCTCGATGCTGCGGATAATCCGGCGAGCGGTAGCGGTGCCGATAGAACCGCCGAGGAAGCCGAACTCAGAACAGATGACGGCGACGCGCTTGCCGCCGACGGTGCCTTCGCCGGTGATAACGGCCTCATCGAGACCTGTTTTATCAGAGGCGCGGGACAGTGTGCCGCGGTAGGCCTCGTCGATGTCACCGTGCTCGGGCGCGCCGTCCCAGGATGTGAAACTTCCGTGGTCGAGGACGGTATCTATTACTTGTTGGGCGCTGATTCTAGCCATACCTCCACGGTAGTAAACAAGGGGTAAACCGGCTTAGTTGATGGTGGGCGGAAAGGGGTAGCGCTATTGTCGGAAAAAACATGTCCGCACTACCGAGGAGTCGAACCAATGCCGATTACTGAGCGCCTCACCGAGCTGGCTAATCAGCGGCCAAACGTATGTGTCGTCGGTTCCATCAACGCAGACCTGACTGTCACTGTGAAGCGCCTGCCGCATGGTGGTGAGACTATCGAGGGGAGTCCCTTGCGTATTCTGCCGGGCGGTAAGTCGGCGAATCAGGCGGCGACGGCTGGCAGGCTGGGCGCGGCCGTGGAACTGGTCGGCGCGGTCGGTTCGGATCCCAACGCACAGTTGCTGCGCGACGCGCTTACCGACGCTCACGTGGACATCTCCGCAGTTGAGACCGTCGACTCTGCCACTGGCACAGCCATGATTGTTGTTGATGATGCGGCGGAGAATTTCATTGTCATCTCCGCTGGCGCCAATGGTGAAGTCGATGCTGAGACGGTGCGCAGTCATGCGGACAAGATTCAGCGGGCGGGGTGCCTCGGTCTGTGTCTGGAGATTTGTGATGAGGCGGTCCTGGCCGCCGCGCAGATTGCCCACGATGCGGGCGTGCCGGTGGTGTTCAACCTGTCGCCGATTCGGGCGGTCAGTGAGGATCTGCTCGCGCTGGTCGATGTCCTCATTGTCAATGAGCACGAACTCGCAGCTATAATCGGCTGCGAGCGCGCGGTCGCCGGTTGCGAGCACGGTCAGTGGGACGCGGTTGGTCGCGCGCTTGCCGACGAACACGGGATTTCCACGGCCATTGTCACACTTGGTGGGGAGGGGTCTGCGGTCCTGAGGACGTCGGAAAGCGAGGTGTCAGTCACACGCATTCCGGCGCTGCCCATCGAGGTCGTGGATACCACGGGCTGCGGTGATGCGTACATGGGCACGGTCCTCACCGCGTTGGCCGCGGGCGATGATGTGGTGACGGCAGCTCGTCTTGCGGCGGTGGTCTCGGCTCATGCGGCGACAGGCGTGGGGGCGCAGACCTCTTATGGCGAGACAGGAAAAATCGCGCAGTTTGCGGCGGACCACGGTCTATAAGGTGCGCTGAGCAAACTACGCGATTGACGAGTATTCGGTTTTAGGTGACTGTGGCCGAAGGGGGCCACGCTCCTTTTTGGCAGGGCTGGGGCTAGCTCTTGGCCGTTAGGGCCTTCTTCCAGCTGACCGCGGCACCGGTGCGCAGGACATTGCGCGGGTAGATCCAGGCTGCGAGTGCGATGACTGCGGCTACTCCCACAACCATGATTAGCAGTGAGGCAACCAACTGGAGTGCGGAGAAATTGCCAACGGCATACTGCAACGGAGCGGTGGTGATGGAAACCGGCGGAATCCACGAGGCAATCTGCATGACGGTAGAGTCCAGCTTGCTCCAGCCAAACAGCGGAACATACATCGTAATCAGCGAGAACACCAGTACCGGCATCTGTGCGCCCTGGAAATCTTCCATACGGCTGACCAGTGATGCGGAGGCTGCATACAGCGCGGCGAAGAAGAAGTAACCGAGGATGAAGCACGGGACCAGCAGCCAGACTGCGGACCACGGGACATCGAAGCTCTCCGCCAATCCGGTAATCATGAGGGCAACTGCGGCGCTGGCGGTCAGCACACTCATCATGATGATGCCGGCCAGACCGGCGCCGAGGATCTTGCCGGCCAACAGGTGCGCCGGGCGGACTGTCGAGAGAATGATCTCGATGACACGGGAGGACTTCTCCTCGATGACGCTGGTGGCCACTGCGCCACCGAAGACGAGGATGGCGGTCATCATGACCATCACACCGATTAGCGTGATGAGCATCGCAGGCATCTTCTCGTCTTTTGCTTCATCCAGGGATTCCACCGACACGGCTGCGCTTTGAGTCTTGGAGAAAAACTCGCCGGGGTTGATTCCGTTTTCGCTGAGCAGCATGGCTTCGTTCTGTTTCTGCAGCGACTCCTGCAGCATTGGGGCTAGCCAGGATGGGGCGTCGTCGGCAAGCAGCTTCCACGAGCCCTCCTTGCCTTCTGCGGTGTCGGGGACGAGAGCGGCGTCGGCATCACCGTCGGTGACGGCAGCGCGAGCGGCCTTGTCGTCTGCCGCGGACGTAATCTCCAACGGTGACAGTGATGCCGTGGCAAATGCGCCGGCTGCGGCATCCGCACCTTCAGCATCTTTCATTTCGGCGGTGGCGTCGGCGAGAGAGTCCGCGAACGGCGCTTCTCCGACGACCGCGATCTTGACAGCGTCATTATCGGACTTGGAAGTCATGTAGTCGGCAACGAAGATACCGCCGACGACCGCCACTGCCATGATGATGAGCGTGATCAGCGAGCTCTTCTTCAGTAGATGCTCGCGGAGTTCGCGGACGAAAACGGTCTTGACGGCCGTTGAGGCGTTGTAAGTGTTGGTGCTCATTGCTGTACGGCCTCCTGGTAGAGCTCGGTAAGTGGAATTTGCAGAGGTCCGAATGAACGGACCGTTCCCGCTGCCATTGCGCTGTGCAGTAGCTTCTGGTCGGTGTCGGCTGGGGCGTCGGAATCGAGGTGAACGACGGTGGCACCATGGGTATCACGCTCCACGCTTGTCACGCCCTCGACGGAGGTCGCCCAATCCTGGGGCGCACCATCGAGCTTGACGACGAAAGCCCGTGGGCCCCGTGCTCGCAGCTCATCAACAGTGCCTTCCACGAGCATGCGGCCGTCGCGGATGATGCCGACGCGGTCACACATGCGCTCGACAAGGTCGAGCTGGTGGGAAGAGAACACAATCGGGGTGCCGCGGTCGGCGTACTCCTTGAGTACGGAGCTCATCACCTTGACCGCAACTGGGTCGAGACCAGAGAAGGGCTCGTCGAGGACTAGTATTTCTGGGTCGTGGACGAGGGAGGCTGCCAGCTGCACGCGCTGCTGATTGCCGAGCGAGAGCGTGTCGACCTTGTCGTTGGCGCGCTCGGTGAGACCGAGGCGCTCCAACAAGTTGTCGGCGTTGGATTCCGCGCGCTTGGTGGGCACACCGTGTAGGCGAGCAAAGTAAATCAGCTGCTTGCGGACCTCATCCTTTGGGTAGAGGCCGCGTTCTTCTGGCATGTAGCCAATCGTGCGGCGCAGCGAGTCATTCATCGGGGTATCGCCGATGCGTACCTCGCCTTTATCGGTGGCCAGCACGCCCAGGGCAATGCGCATAGTGGTGGTCTTGCCGGCACCGTTAGAGCCGACGAAGCCGTAGATTTCTCCAGGGTGAACTTGGAAGCTCATGCCACGGAGAACCTGCAGGTCTCCGTAGGACTTCTCAAGCCCGTCAATAATGAGGCTGTTCATGGTGATCCTTAGATTGAGGAGTGAAGGGCAGAGGAGGGATATGAGTTTTTGAGCCCGTACTAGTCGTCGCGCAGATTCCAGGCGTAGACGACGGTGGGCAGCGTGGAAATGTAGAGGAAAGCGATAATTCCGAAGATTCCGAAGCTGTACGGAATGTAGTGTCCCCAGTCAGGTTGCGCGTTCAGGACATAGGTGCCCACCAGAACGAGAGCGAGGAAGGTCACCAAGCCGAAGTAGGTGAAGCAGCGATATGTCAGCCCCCGCAGGTTCAGAATCTGTTCCTGCTGGTATTCGTCCAGTAGCGAGGTCGGTGCGCTGTCAACCATGTCGACTGTGATGTTGAGGCTGGTCCAGACGACGACCATAATGAGGGAAATCACTGGCCAGAGCAGAGAAAGCCATCCCGGGAAAATATCGGTCAGGCTACCGAGAAGCGCGATGCCGCTCAGCAGCATCAGCACAAGGCACACCTCGAATGCGATGACCAGCTTCCGCCGCGCCGCCTGGTTGCGCCACTTGGGCAACCAGCTCGACATCTGCTCGACACGCTTTGTGTACTTCGCTTCGCGCCGGGCTTCTAGCTTTTCGAAAAAGTTCGGTGTTGCGTCTTCAGTCCGAATAGCTGGCATCGTTAGCTTTCCTTTCGGTATAGGGCAGAGGACATGGGCTTGAATTCCTCGCGAGAAAACACCGCCTCAACGGGGAGATCGAACACCGCGCAGATGCGAAATGCCAGATCCAAGCTGGGGTAGTGGTCACCTCGCTCCAACGCGCCAATCGTTTGAGGATTGACCTCTACTTGTTTGGCTAGTTCGGCTCGGCTGAGTCCGTGTTCTGCCCGCAGCACTGAAATTCTGTTGAATATCGGTTCTTTGGGTTTAATCTTTGGGGACACACTCCAAAGTGTTATATAAACACAACGCTACGTCAACTGTTTGCAACAAAATGAAGCGCACTCACCTTTCTAAACCGCAGGTCAGCGGGGTAGAAAAAATCTAAAAAATTTTCAGTCCGTACACTCGGTTGGCATGACCACACTCAATCTGAAGTACGATGCAGCGACAACCGGAATTGCCAACGTGGAAATGGTCGATGGCAACGCCATCCCGATTCTGGGGTTCGGTACCTACAAGCTTGACGATGAGCAGGCGCGCGAATCCGTGCGCTACGCCCTGGAAATCGGCTACCGCCACATCGACACCGCATCGCTCTATCGCAATGAGCGAGGGGTTGGGCAGGGTATTGCTGATGCGGTCGCTGCGAACGTCGTAAAGCGTGAAGATATCTTCGTGACCACGAAGGTCTGGAACGATGCGCAGGGGTCGGCGGCGACGCGCGAGTCCGTGCGGGCATCTTTAGAACGGCTCAGCCTTGACTACGTTGACCTGGTGCTTGTGCACTGGCCGGTGGAGAAGCAGGGGACGTTTGGGCAGTGTTTCGATACGCTGCTGGAGCTCAAGCGTGAGGGGCTGATTCACTCGGTTGGTGTGGCGAACTTTTACCCAGAGGTGCTCGACCAGCTCTCGGAGACTCCGGTGGTCAACCAGATTGAGCTGCATCCGCAGTTCCCGCAGAATGAGCAGGTTGAAGACGATCGTCGTCGCGGTATTGTCACGCAGGCGTGGTCGCCGTTGGGGCGCGCGAAGTACTTTGAGGGCTCGCCGATTGCTGAAATCGCAGATCGCCTGGGTAAAACTCCCGCCCAAGTTGCTATCCGCTGGCACCTTCAGCGTGGCATCGTGGCCATCCCGAAGTCGGGCACGCCGTCGCGCATCAAGGAGAACTTTCAGGTCACCGACTTTGAACTCACCGACGAGGACATGGAAACGATTGCGTCGATGGCGCGTGCCGACGGGCGCCTGAGTGGCGACCCGCGGGTATTCGGCAACGAATAAGCGAATTTAGATTTGCTTATAGCCCCATCACTATTGGTGTTTCGCGGGTAGCCTAAATGCTATGACGAACCCAGCATCTGAAATCCGCGTCGAAGCCGACGGCGCAATTGTCACTATCACCATCGACCGAGATCATAAGCGCAACTCCCTGACTGCCGACGTGTGTCGTGACATCGCCGATGCGGTGGAAGCTGCCGCTGAGGTTCCAGAGCAGCGCGTTATCCTGCTGCGCGGCGAAGGCCGCGCTTTCTGTGCGGGCGCCGACCTGAGTGGCCAGCACCATGAAGATTCCTTCCACGAACAGCTCCGTCGAATGCTGCGCACAATCGAGGCCAGCCGTCTGGTGGTTATAGCGGATGTGCAGGGGCCGGCTGTCGGCGCTGGGATGCAGCTGGCGATGGCGGCCGATTTGCGCGTCGTGGGTGAGCGCGGCTGGTTTATGATTCCGCCGGTCAAGCTCGGTATCGCTGTCGATGCCTGGACAATTCGCCGCGTACGCGTACTCGTCGGCGGTGCCCGCGCCCGCACTATTTTGTTGGCGGCCGAGCGCATGGATCAGGAAGCCGCCCGCGGTTGTGGTCTGGCTTCCTACCTCGGTGGTCCGGACACGGCGGAGGAGGTAGCGCTCCGTATCGCCACCTACGCGCCACTGTCACTGGCCTACCACAAGGCAGTGCTCAACGACGATGAGACACATAGCCCGTTGAAGGACTACCAGCAGGAGCTCTACGACACAGTTTGGGCTTCCGAGGATGCTGCGGAGGCATCGAAGGCGCGAGCTGAAAAGCGCGAACCGAATTTCATTGGCAAATAGGTCGAATAGGTTCAGCAACTAGGCGAATAGGGTAGGCAGTCATGGGCTCGTGGAAAACTCCCGACAGCGGTCTTACTCAACAGCAGGTCCAGCAACGCATCGAGTTGGGGCACGTCAACGAGCTGCCACCAACATCCGGGCGCAGTGTGTGGGACATCATCCGTGCCAATGTGTTTACCCGGATTAACGGTATTCTCGCTGTGTTATTTGCAGTCGTGCTCTATACCGGCTCAATCGTCAACGGTGCCTTTGGTCTGCTGATTATCGCCAATTCTATCGTCGGCATCATCCAAGAACTGCGTGCTAAGCGCACACTGGACAAGCTCTCCATTGTCGGACGTGCAAAGCCCATGGTCATTCGCGACGGAGAGCCGGCTCGCGAGATCGACCGCGAGTCCGTCGTCCTCGACGATCTCATCGAGGTCGGCCCCGGCGACCAAATCGTCGTTGACGGTATTCTCCGCTACGCCTCTGACGTGGCCGTCGATGAATCCTCTCTCACCGGTGAATCCGATGCCGTCGATAAGAGCGTTGGGGACATGGTCTACTCGGGTTCCTCGGTCGTGGTGGGGTCAGCGCGATATCAGGCCACCAAAGTGGGCAAGGAGGCTTACGCCGCCAAGCTCGCAGCTGAGGCCAACAAGTTCACGCTTGCTGATTCCCAGCTCTTCCGCGGCATCAACAAGATTCTGACCTACATTTCCTGGATTCTCATTCCCGTCGGCGCTCTGGCAATCTATACGCAGCTCTTTGTCGCCGGCGATGATCTCAATGATGCGCTACTGGGGATGGTCGCCACGCTGGTGCCCATGGTTCCTGAGGGGCTTGTTCTCATGACCACCATCGCATTTGCCCTCGGCGTGGTGCGCTTGGGGCGACATCGAGTGCTGGTTAATGAGTTGCCCGCCATCGAAGGTCTCGCGCGCGTTGACACCGTGTGCGTCGACAAAACCGGCACACTCACCGAAAACGCGATGCAGCTGGTGGAAGTCGATATCGTATCGGGTGACGGTACTTCCCGCGATGAGCTCGACTCTGTGCTCATCAATCTTTGCAAGCTCGACGATCGCCCCAACGCAACGGCTCGCGCACTGCTCAATGGGCTTGCGGACGCAGGGGACGTCGTAAAGCATGAGCAGACCGAAACCCGCCCCTTCACTTCAGCGAATAAGTGGTCGGCGCTGACGTATCACGGCGGTGCGACGTGGGTTTTCGGCGCGCCCGATGTGCTTGTCGACGACTCCGCGGTCGGCATGCAGAAAGCTCGGCAGCTTATGGAGGAAGGACTTCGTGTGCTCCTGCTCGCGCGGACCTCAGTTGGGGCAGATGGCCTGCCCGGCGGTGCGCTGCGGAAGAGTGGCGAGGTGGAGTTGGAGCCGGTCGCACTTGTCGTGCTAGGGCAGAAGGTGCGTTCAGATGCGGCGGACACGGTGGCCTACTTCTATGAAGAAGGTGTTGAGGTCAAGGTCATTTCTGGTGACAATGACCGCTCTGTGGGGGCTGTTGCACGTGAGCTGAAAATGGAGGGCGCTGACAATCCTGTCGATGCCTCTGAGCTTCCGGCGAGCCGCGATGAGAATAGCGAAGCCAAGCCCACCGAGATCCGCAACGAGTTCGCAGACATTGTGGAGTCGCGGCAGATCTTCGGCCGTGTCACGGCGGAGAATAAGCGCGATATGGTTCATGCGCTGCAGTCGCGGGGGCATCATGTGGCGATGACCGGTGATGGTGTCAATGATGTGCTGGCGCTGAAAGCGGCGAACCTGGGCGTGGCTATGGGGGATGGGGCGCCGGCGACACGTTCGGTTGCGCAGTTGGTGCTGTTGGATAATCGCTTCGCCATGATGCCGATGATTGTGGCGGAGGGGCGTCGCGTCATTGGCAATATCGAGCGTGTGGCCAACCTCTTTTTGACGAAGACCATCTACTCGGTGGTGCTGGCGCTGGCTGTGGGGCTGTGGGGGATGGATTATCCATTCGAGCCGATTCACGTGACGATTACGGGTTGGTTCACAATTGGAATCCCGGCGTTCGTGCTGTCGTTGGCTCCTAACTTGGAGCGTGCGCGCGATGGTTTCGTGCGGCGCGTGTTGCGCTTAGCGATACCGGCGGGCATCACGGTGGGGTTGTTGACCTTCATGTTTTGGTTGTGGGCAAACCCGGGAGTCGACGCCAGCGATGAGGCACGAGGGGAGGCGTCTACTGCGACCCTCATTGTGCTGATTGTTTCGGCATTTTGGGTTTTGGTGGTCGTGGCTAGGCCATACACCTGGTGGAAGGTTCTGTTGCTGGCGGTATCGGCAGGAGCCTACCTGTTCATCTTCTCGGTTCGTTCAGTGGCCACAGTGCTTAATCTGTACTGGGTAGGGCGGGAGCTGTTGATTCCCGCGCTGATCGTGGGGGCCATCGGCGCGGTCATTATCGAAGCGCTGTGGTGGTGGCGTCAGAGTAAGCCATTGCCGGAAGAAGCGGAGAACACGAGTACAACGGCGTAAATGGGGGTAGTAAAAACGGCGCCTAAGTATGCAGGTAATGGCGTTTTTGGGGGTGCCTTAAGGCTCGCTGAGAAGTAGTTAGCCGCATTTAACTTCTTTGCTAACTGTGTTCCAGGTAACTTTGTTTCCACACATAATGAAAAATGTGGTGCATGGCACACCCTCGGGGTGGCTGTGCTGGACCTCATTACGAACACCTGCATAACTTCCTGGAAAGGATTAGCCCGTGTCCGCAACTCCCTTGCCGGCAGACCGGCATAAGCCACAGGCGGCCGAGTACCGCTACGTGCAAAACTCAGCGCAGTTCCAAGAGCTCCGCTCTACATTCCGTTCTTTCGCCATCCCGATGACCGTCGCAGGTCTGGTGTGGTACATCGCATTCGTTCTGTTTGCGACGTTCGCGCCAGACCTCATGGCGACTCCCGTACTGGGCAATATCAACCTGGGCATCGTCCTTGGTCTGCTCCAGTTCGTGACCACCTTCGCCATCACCTGGGTGTACATCAACTTCGCCAACAAGAAGCTTGAGCCGATGCAGGCAGAGCTGCGCGAGGCACTGGAAAGCGGAGAAATCGCTGAAATCGTCGCAAAGAAGGAGGCATAGACATGCTGACCAGTTTCTTTGCTGCAGATGACACTGCAGCAGCAGGTAACCCGATTCTCAACATCGCGGTCTTCGTCGCCTTCATTGTTGCGACCATGTTCATCGTTACTCGAGTGGGCAAGGGCGGAAACAAGGGAGCATCGGACTTCTACACCGGTGGTGCACAGTTCTCCGGTACCCAAAACGGTCTTGCCATTGCAGGTGACTACCTCTCGGCGGCTTCCTTCCTCGGTATCGTCGGCGCCATCGCGCTGACTGGTTACGATGGATTCCTTTACTCCATCGGCTTCTTCGTAGCCTGGCTGGTCGCGCTGCTGTTGGTTGCAGAGCCGCTGCGTAACGTCGGTAAGTTCACCATGGCCGACGTGCTGTCCTTCCGTCTTAAGCAGCGCCCGGTACGTACTGCGGCTGCTATCTCGACCCTCGCGGTGACCCTGTTCTACCTCATCGCGCAGATGGCCGGTGCAGGTTCCCTGGTCGCCGTGCTGCTCAACATTCACGACTCCACTCAGCAGTCCATCGTTGTCGCGGTCGTCGGCATCATCATGGTTGCTTACGTTCTCATCGGTGGTATGAAGGGCACGACTTACGTGCAGATGATTAAGGCCGTCCTGCTGGTCGGTGCTGTCATCATCATGACCCTGATCATCCTGGTTGGCGTTAAGGGTAACTTCTCCCAGCTCCTGCAGGACGCAGTGGACATGCACGCGAGCTCGGATCACATCGCCGAGAAGGGCTACGAAGCCTCCGCCATTCTTGAGCCGGGTCTGAAGTACGGCGGCTCCTTCGTTCAGCAGCTGGACTTCGTCTCTCTGGGCCTGGCACTGGTCCTCGGTGTTGCTGGTCTGCCGCACGTGCTCATGCGCTTCTACACGGTGCCGACTGCAAAGGAAGCTCGTAAGTCCGTGACCTGGGCAATCATCCTCATCGGTGGTTTCTACCTGTTGACCCTGGTACTCGGTTACGGCGCCGCCGCACTTGTTGGTCCGGACCGAATCAACGCCGCCCCGGGCGGAGCCAACGCTGCAGCTCCGCTGCTGGCCTTCGAAATCGGTGGCTCCATCTTCATGGCAGTGATTTCCGCAGTGGCGTTCGCTACCGTGCTGGCCGTGGTCGCTGGTCTGGCAATTACCGCTTCCGCGTCTGTCGGCCAGGACCTCTACCAGGCCGTGATCCGCAAGGGACAGGCCACGGAAGCCGAGCAGGTTCGTGTCTCCCGCATTACCGTAATCGTGCTGGGCGTTGTCGCCATTATCCTCGGCATCCTGGCCATGGGGCAGAACGTCGCCTTCTTGGTGTCGCTGGCCTTCGCAGTGGCAGCATCCGCAAACGTACCAACCATCCTGATGTCCCTGTTCTGGAAGCGCTTCAACACCGCAGGCGCAGTTGCCTCCATGTACACCGGTGTCATCGCCTCGCTGGTTCTGATTATCTTCTCCCCGGCAGTTTCCGGCAGCGAGTCCTCGATGATTCCGTCGGTTGACTTCTCCTGGTTCCCGCTGACCTCGCCGGGCCTGCTCGCAATCCCGCTGGCGTTCCTGGCTGGCATCATCGCCACCTACATGGGCAAGCCGGATAACTTCGATGACCTGGCAGCTGAGATGGAAGTTCGCTCCCTGACCGGTGTTGGCACCGAGGCTGCGGTTGATCACTAATAACCACTGAGTCCTTGGCTGGCAACGCTGCCCGAACAGCTCAGCTAATCGCAATTAACTGAATAGACAAATGCAAGGGCTCCGTTATCGTCACTGGTAGCGGGGCCTTTGTGGTGGCCGCGGGGTCGTCGTCAAGCGTGTGCGAATCAGTGCATGATAGTTAATGGATGGGCCTGTTGCCCTGGCTCCGCAGGGGCTCGCGGAAGCGAGCACGGAGTCTTAGATATAAGGTGGGAAGGTAACAATCTGGTTTGCCCCACCGCAATAATTGGAGTGTGTATGACTGACAATTCTGGCGCTTCTGAGAACAACAATTCTTTCCGTAGCGCCCTGCATGATGAGCACGTAAGCCTTGGCGCAGAAATGCGCAATGTTGGTGGCTACGAAGTGCCGTTCCGCTACTCTTCGGAAATTGCAGAGCACAACGCAGTGCGTGAGGCCGTTGGTGTTTTCGACCTGTCGCTGATGGGTATCATCCGCGTCACTGGTGAGGATGCGGCGGCGTTCCTTGCACACTCCCTGATTTCGGCAATCAAGCCGCTGGCGTTGGGTCGTGCCAAGTACACCATGATTGTGCAGGAAGACGGCGGCATTATTGATGACCTCATCATTTACCGCCTCGGTAGTCACGAATTCATGCTGGTGCAGAATGCCGCAGCCGCTGAAGATGTGTACTCGACGCTGCGCGAGCGCGTTGGTGGCTACAACGTCGAGGTTGAGCGCATGAATGACAAGAATGTGCTCCTGGCCATTCAAGGGCCGAAGGCTGCGAAGCTTCTGCGCCGTCTGTTGCCACAGGATCTGCACGCGACTCTCGATGGCATGAACTACTACTCTTGCACTCTGCTCGAGGTCGCAGGTGTGGAAATGATTGTCGCCCGAACCGGCTACACCGGTGAGGACGGCTTCGAGATCTTCCCGCCGGCTGACCGCGCCGTCGAGGTCTGGCGTGCAATCATTGCAGCAGGTGGCAAGGTGGAAAACCCGGAGGATCCGGCTGACAACGGCGCTGACCTCGGCCTGCTGCCGTGTGGTCTGGCCTGCCGCGACACCCTGCGTCTTGAGGCCGGTATGCCGCTCTATGGATACGAGCTGACTCGAGACCGCACTCCGCTGGAGGCCGGCCTGAAGTCCATCATGGGGCCGACCAAGGGGCAGTTTATTGGTCGCAACGCACTGATTAATCGTCCGCAGTCGAAGGAGCTACTGGTTGGTCTGCGTTTCTCCGGTGATGAAGCTCCGAAGCGTGGCACCAAGCTCATTGATGCGGAAGGTAACGAGGTTGGCGTGCTGACTTCCGCCAAGGTGTCGCCGACTTTGGGTCACCCCATCGGTTTTGCATACGTTCAGCGTTGGCAGTCCTCCACTGGCACGGAGCTGACCGTTGAAGGCGCCGACATTACCGCCACCGTCGTTCCGACGCCGTTCTACAATCGCCGTCACCGCAAGTAGGGGAGCCCGGGTGCTCCGCCGCATTGTGGCGGGCTCAGATCTGTTCAGGCTCGTCTCTTCGTATCTGTTGGGTAAATAAAAAAATCCGCTGCAGAATTTTTGCAGCGGATTTTGGTGTTTTAGGGCGAGCTAGCGCACCTCACCTAACTAAGTCCCGAGCCGACGAACCTCGCCGTCCGAGACGAACCTAGCGGAACAGGCCGGTGAGCCCTTGATTATCTTCGCTTGGCTGCTCGTCTTGCTCCGATTCCGATTCCGTCGGCTCGCCGGAGGTAGTCGGAGTCGTTGAAGTATCGGGCGGCGTGGAAGAATCAGAGGTCGTCGAGCTCTCCGTCTCACTAGTCTCCGTTGTGCTCTCGCTCGGAGTCGTCGGCTCAGGTTCCTGAGGCTGTGGCTCAGAGGTCGTCGAAGTAGTGGAGATCCACATTTGCTGCGATGTCGGGTTCGCGGGGGTTTGCTGCAGCACCGTCCACACCTCCTGCTCGCCGACTTGTGCGCATTCAAGATTCTGGCCGTTGGCGCTCATTCGTATTTCGCCGGTCTGGTTCGGGCACAGCTGCCCGATGCGCGGCGTACCGCCTTCTCGAACCTTTGGTCCCGTCGTCGTCGGCGAGCTTGTCGACGACGCCGTGGTAAGCGAGCTTGACGACGAGGTTTGCGTAGCGGCAACCTCCTCGCCTTCGTTGTTGGCGCAGCTGGTGGCCGCGGCTGCGAAGGTGAGGAAGCAGCAGGCCAGCGCCAGGTGCCGGCGGTGATTGCGCCGGCTAGTAGTGAGTTGAGGGTGCTGTACGGCTGACAGCTGAGTTCGCGTATTCACATCCATCTCACTTTCTGGGCTTCTCGGGCCTGCGTTGCGTGGTTTAATTCTCGGCTTTCTGGGGCGGCGTCTCCTGAAAAACCACTGGGGGCGCCAGCTGTAGGTTTACTTGCCGAGTTACTGGCATGGAAGGAGCTGGCATCCAATAGATAGGTTGATTCAACCGGCAACTATACAGTCGACTTTTCGATTTGCATACTAGATGCTTCTAACCGTGGCAGATTGGGTGCGGCCAGAATCGAGAATTCGTCTGCGAAGCTATAAGTGATTTTTGATAGCATGTGCCCGATGAAACAGCGCATCTCGAATCGATTCTCCGTAAAGAGTAATGCGGATCTGTTCGCTCGGCGCAGTGGTGCGTGGATGCTGGATTCGTTCCTTGTAGGAATCTTTGTTGCCATCATTGTGGCACTTGGCAAACTTGCGTGGGAAGCAGCCACGGCGAGCTGGGCGCTGCCGAGCCCGCCAGAGTTCAGAATTTTGTATGGTGCCATTTTCCCAGTTGTCTTTTTCATTGTGCGCGTGGTTGCAGAGGCACGCGGTGAACAGACGTTTGGGAAAAGCTCATTTTTGCTACACGTTGAGCCAGCGTGGAAAGTAGACTCTGGGGCGACTCCGTTCGAAGCCGCTCAGCCAGAGGGAACATCGGAGCTCGAGTCAGGAGACGATTCTTGGCGCGGAGGTTGGCAGGCGGCGATACGTAATTGCTACCTATTGTTGATGATTTTCTTGCTTACGGATTTGGAGCCAATCGTTAGACTGTTTTTTGGTGTCCTGATGATTTGGGTTGCTGTTTGCCGCTGGCACCCATTCGACTGGTTGGCAGGAAAACGCGTCGTTGTTGAAAAAAGGGCGTAGCGAGCGCTAGCGTTCGAGCAAGCGTCAGGCCCTGGCTTGTTCCTCTTCGGCCTCAACCTCAGCGTTGAATTCTCGTTTAGAGGACTGCCACTGGTCTTCAGTCATGCCGATACGCCAATAGCCAGAGATTGAAACGTCCTTCTTCGGGACCTCAGATTCAACGAAGAGGAAGCGACGCAGTTCCTTAATCATCTCGGCGACACCGTGGATGAACCAGCTAGTTTTCTTACCCTCTGGAATACCCGCCTCGCGCACCGTGCGGGATAGCTCTGTGCCGTGGGTTGCGCCGTTGCGGAGAACCCAATGGATTTTCACGCCTTTTCGGCGCGAATTTGCGCAATATCGAACGGCCAGGAGTAATCAGCTTCCTTTGGCACAAACAGTAACTTGATGTAATGGTCGGTAAACTCCAGCTCCTTGCCCACAAATGCAGGCGAGTTCATGCTCAAACGAACAAGGTCTGGAGAGATCTGGCGACGTCCAATAACTGTTGCCTCGTGTGCCTTACGGGGCTTACGCTTCGGTGCTGCTTTAGCTAGGTCAGCCATAGTTGTCACTGTCCTTCAACAAGTTTTTGGGCTGTTATGTACTGCCGGAAGTCTACACGCCATACGATTAGGTAAGCCTAACACAAGTGTTGCTGGAAACTGTTGGGTGATGCGTTCTCAGGAGAGGGGGCGTAGTGGCCGGGCGTCAGAAAAACAAAGACCCCTCGCGCCCTATAAGTAAAAGGTCACGAGGGTATTTGTGCCCCAGAGAGGAATCGAACCTCCGACACCGGCTTTAGGAGAGCCGTGCTCTATCCACTGAGCTACTAGGGCAGTCATCTTCCGGGGAAGTAGCGACAAAATCCTATCAACAGCTCCCGGAAAAATTACCTCATAACCTTAACGCATCTGCGAGCTCTAGTGGCAATTGGGTCCTCGGCCAGACGCGCAAACATGCAGGAAGTTTGCCATTACCCCCAAGTGTTTTTGCGCCCGGCGGTGCCGTCGAAAATCCGGCTAACATGGTTTATAACGAGCGACTTTCTTGCGCTTGCGGTCGCAACAGCGCTACTTATTTTCCGGTCGCTGTTTTGGAGGAGGATGACAAAATGATTAAGCCAACTTTCACGGATGTCAACGGTGTCAAGATTAAGTGCTCCATGACCACGGACTCAGACAAGCCGCACCTTCTGGTTTCGCGCATGGAAGATGATGGCTCTTTGACTCCGATTCTGGAGATGAACGTGTACGACTCCAAGTACATGGCCAACGCTTGCGAGATCTACCTGAAGCAGGCCGCTTCGGCTAACCTTCAGGGTTCGATGGCTGGCCTGTCTCCGGATGAGATGGCTGAACAGTTCGGTTACGAGGGAGATCCGACCAATCACTAGTCGAAACGACGCCGCCCGCACTCAGGCTGAGAGCCCTGTATACAGCGGGTATGTCGATGTAGACGTCATCGGAATCGGCGCCGGTAGTCCGAGCCACATTACGCTCGAGGCTATCGGCGCTCTTGCCGATGTTGACGTAGTTTTTGCTCTCGACAAGGGCGATGCCAAAGCGGACTTGTTGGCCGCGCGACAGGCAATCGTCGATAAGCATGCGCCGCACGTCGAACTCGTCGCCGTTCCCGACCCGCCACGTGACCGCACGCCCGACAACTATGGCGCAGTCGTCCGTGACTGGCACCAACGCCGCGCAGAGCTGCTTGCCGACGCCTTCGTCGCTCACCTCGGACGAGAGGGCAAGCGCCGCGGTGCGTTCTTGGTCTGGGGGGACCCCTCCTTGTACGACTCAACGTTGCGGATTTTGCAGCGCGTCCGCGACCTTGGGGTGGACGTGCGCTCGCGAGTTATCCCCAGTGTGACAGCGATTTCCGCGCTGACCGCAGCGCATGGAGAGTGCCTGAACCAGATTGGTAAGCCGGTGTTGATTACCACTGGTCGGCGCCTGGGGGAGCGCGCGCCTGGTACGGATGCGGTGGTAATGCTCGATGGTGGGGCAGCCTGGCTCGAGCACGCGGACCCGGAGGAAGAGATTCTCTGGGGTGCATTCCTGGGAACGGAGCTGGAGACGCTCCGCCGTGGTCGTGTTGGCGATGTCGGCGAAGAGATTGCGGAGCTGAAAAAGGAGCTACGTGCGGAGCACGGTTGGATTATGGATATCTACCTGCTGCGCTCCGGCGCCTAGGACTGAGCAGTCGCAGCCGCGCTAGTTCGGCTAGCTGACTTTCTTACCCAAGAAGCCCTCTGCCCATCGGTGGAGGGCTTTTTCGGCGGCTTCGACGCCGTCGGCGACGGTTACCTTGGTGAGGACCTGATCGTCGTTAGGCAACACGCGTGTGGGGTCGCCTGCAGGGCGAACGGTGATGCTGACATGGTCGGCGTCGATGACCTCGACCGTCGCTAATGCGAGCATCTCGACGTTCGTCTGCTCGGCAACTGCAAAGCGGTAGGCGGTGTCGTTTTCCCACTCGGTGGTGGAGTTGCGAAGGAACTCGGCGACGGAGTCAGGGGCTAATTCTGTAAGTAATTGGGTTGCGACCGGGGCGTCATCGACGCGGGAATCGTGGCGCAGGGGGCGGCAGTAGAAGCGGCCGGCATTTACTTCCATGGGTTCCATACCGTCCACTCTAGACGTCCTGAACAGTGTTTAAGGGCGTCGGGGGAGGGGCTGAAAAGAATCGAGCGGGGCTGGCTGCGAATCCCATCGCAACCAGCCCCGCTTAGAGCTTTAGAACTACTTCAGTTCCATCAGGACATCGCCCTTGCCGACACCCGAGCCAGCCTCGGTAGCCAGACCAGTGACAACGCCGTCCTTGTGAGCCTTGACTGGGTTTTCCATCTTCATGGCCTCAAGGACAACCACGGTGTCACCCTCGGAGACTTCCTGGCCCTCTTCGACGTTGACCTTAATGACGGTGCCCTGCATCGGAGCAACCACAGCGTCACCGGAAGCAGCCTTCTTGGAACCGCCAGCGCGCTTCTTCTTGCTCTTCTTCTTGGCACCAGCGTTGCCGCCACCCAGGGCCAGGTCGCCTGGCAGGGCTACCTCGACGCGGCGGCCGTCAATCTCGACAACAACCTTCTGAGCCGGGACGGTGTCGGTGTCAGCGTCAGAGTCACCGTCGTACGGAGCGATTGGGTTGTCCCATTCCTCTTCAATCCACTTGGTGTAGACGTCGAACTTCTCGCCGTCGCCGACGAAGGCTGGGTTTTCAACAATGTGGCGGTGGAACGGAATGACCGTTGCCAGACCCTCAACCTGGTACTCGGACAGGGCGCGAGCGGAGCGGCGCAGAGCCTCTTCACGGTTCTCGCCCCAGACGATCAGCTTGGCCAGCATGGAGTCGAACTGGCCGCCGATGACATCGCCCTGCTTGATGCCGGTGTCCATGCGGACACCCGGGCCGGACGGTTCGATGTACTTGGTGATGGTGCCCGGAGCCGGCATGAAGTTGCTGCCGGCGTCCTCGCCATTGATGCGGAACTCGAAAGCGTGACCGTGCATCTCCGGGTCTTCCTTGATGGACAGTTCCTTGCCTTCGGCAATGCGGAACTGCTCACGGACCAGATCGAGGCCGGTAATTTCCTCGGTGACCGGGTGCTCCACCTGCAGGCGGGTGTTGACCTCGAGGAAGTTGATCAGGCCGTCAGCGCCGACCAGGTACTCAACGGTGCCAGCACCGTAGTAGCCAGCCTCGCGGCAGATGTCCTTAGCGGACTGGCGCAGGCGCTCATCCTGCTCCGGGGTCAGGAACGGAGCAGGTGCTTCCTCGACGAGCTTCTGGAAACGACGCTGTAGAGAGCAGTCACGGGTGGAGGCGACAACGACGTTGCCGTGCTTATCAGCGAGAACCTGGCACTCGACGTGGCGTGCCTTGTCCAGGTAGCGCTCTACGAAGCACTCACCGCGACCGAAGGCGGCAACGGCCTCGCGAGTAGCGGACTCGTAGAGGTCAGCGACCTCTTCCATCTCGTGTGCGACCTTCATGCCGCGGCCACCGCCACCGAAAGCAGCCTTAATGGCGATTGGCAGACCGTGCTCCTTAGCGAACGCGACGACCTCGTCTGCATCCTTAACCGGTTCCTTGGTGCCTGGAGCCATCGGAGCGTCAGCCTTCAGCGCAATGTGGCGAGCGGTGACCTTGTCGCCCAGGGCGCGGATGGACTCTGGCGACGGGCCGATCCAGATCAGGCCAGCGTTCTCAACGGCCTCTGCGAAGTCGCCGTTCTCCGACAGGAAGCCGTAGCCCGGGTGGATGGCATTAGCGCCGGACTTCTTTGCGGCATCCAGAATCTTATCGAAGACTAGGTAAGACTCAGCGGAAGTGGTGCCACCGAGAGCAAAAGCCTCATCCGCCATAGTCACGAATGGAGCGTCCGCATCCGGCTCAGCGTAAACGGCGACGGAAGGAATGCCTGCGTCTTTCGCAGCGCGAATAACGCGAACGGCAATCTCGCCACGGTTGGCGACGAGAACCTTCGTGATTTTTTCAGTGGTCTGCTCGGACACGAAATCCTCCATTTTTCGTGGGCACCCCGAGAATTGGCCCTCGGGGCAAGGTTGCGACAGTCATTTGTAGGAATCACAAGCAGCACTGCAATTAACTGAGCGGTGAACCGCAATGCGGTTAACCACGCGGTAGCTAACAGCGTGTGACCCAATGCCTCCATTGTGTCACAGGTGCGGTAAGCAACCTCTTTTTGCTCGCTACATAAGGGGGTAGGGATTGTGACCTTGAGCAGCGTTCAAGTGGGTGTGGGGGCAGCTGAAGTGGCTATTTTCCGCCCAAAAATCTAAGTTTGCGGCTAAAATTACCACCTAAGAGTGCAACTGCCGCCCCCTTGATTGGGGGCGGCAGGGGGAATTAATTCTCCGCTGTAGTGCCAGTCGCTGACGCCGGGAAAACGGTGGGGAGAAGTGCCCACCGGTTGCGTCAATCGTCTACAGGCTTCCCGGCTCCGAACCGTGGGCGATGGGCATGCCAATCATGTTTCCCCACTCAACCCACGAGCCGTCGTAGTTGCGAACATTCTCGTGGCCGAGCAGGTGGTGCAGTACAAACCAGGTGTGCGCGGAGCGCTCGCCGATGCGGCAGTAGACAATCGCCTCATCTTCGAATTGGACGTGCGCGTAAATCTGCTCAAGCTCTTCGCGGTCGAGGAAACGCGAGTTCGGGTGAACGGACTGATTCCATGGAATGTTTACCGCGGTTGGAATGTGGCCACCTCGCAGGACGCCTTCCTGTGGGTAATCGACCATATGGGTTCGCGCACCGGCATATTCCTCCGGAGTGCGTACGTCGATAATCGGAGCCTTTTCAATGAGCTCACGTGTATCGCTGAAGTAGGCGCGCAGTGTCCTGTCGTCGCGCTCGACGACAGGGTAGTCAGTGCGTGGGTAGTTAGGGACCTCGAAGCTGGTGTCTCGTTCTTCAGTCATCCAGGCGTCGCGGCCACCGTTGAGAAGGCGCACGTCGGGATGTCCAAAAAGCTCGAAGACCCAGAGTGTGTAGGCGGCCCACCAGTTGGACTTGTCACCGTAGATTACGACGGTGTCGTCGCGCGAGATACCCTTCTCGCGCATGAGCTCGGCAAAGCCTTCGGCGTCGATATAGTCGCGGCGCACGGGGTCGTTGAGGTCGTGATGCCAGTCAATGCGAACCGCGCCCGGAATGTGTCCAATGTCGTAGAGCAGTGAGTCCTCGTCGGATTCAACAACGCGCAGACCGGGAGAGCCCAGTCGGGCAGCAAGCCAGGAGCTAGAGACGAGGCGCTCAGGGTGGGCGTACTGCTGGAACTGGGGGTGCGGGTCGTGCGGAACAGCCATCGGATACTCCCTTGGCGCAAGTTGGGTGGGTGGGACTTTCTGACGTTTATCGTCAATTGCATATCTAGTTTACGGGTCGCGTGGCGAACGGCGGAATAGTCCCCGGTGTGAGCGCTTTCCAACGGCAACAATTGCGTCCGCGGCCACCCCCTGGGATACGCCTCACAGTTGGGGGTAAAAGGAGTGTTTTCAGCGCGCTTGGAGTCCAGGTAGTGCCCTAAAATTTAGCTGAGAGTTAGCGCAAAAACTGTGTTGATTCGTATCACTGGAAAATGGGCTGAAATGGGCTATCTGCCTGGGTATTCGCTGCGTTACGGAGACAATTGAGTGCCGGAAGTCCATGTCTTTTCTTAAAAGGAGTGCCTGTGCACAAGAACATTGTTGTATTCGAGATCGAGGGCGGCTCGGACAAGTACTTCGACGGACACCGCAAGGACACCATGCCAATCGTCAACGCTATCCGCGAAGCCGGTTGGTCCGCTGAGGTCGTCTACTACCGACCAGAGTGGAAGGACGACCTGTACGACTACGTCTCTCAGAACTTCGACGGCTACATCTCCCGCGTTAACCCGGGCAACATCCCGGGTGGTGAGAGGGGCTACTTCGAGCTTCTGACCAGCCTCTCGGTCGCTGGTTTGGTCGGTATGTCCACCCCGGGCGAGATGATGGCTTACGGCGCAAAGGACGCACTGGTCAAGCTCAAGGATACTGACCTGGTTCCGTCTGACACCGCTGCTTACTACGACGTCGAGGCATTCCACAGCACTTTCCCGACCTCCCTGTCCTACGGCGAGCGCGTCCTCAAGCAGAACCGTGGCTCCACCGGGTCCGGCATCTGGCGTGTGCGCATCGCTGACGAAGAGGTTGCTAAGAACGTTGAGCCGGGCACCCCGCTGCCGCTGGACACCAAGCTGAAGTGCACCGAGGCCGTGGACAACCACACCGAGACTCGCGAGCTTGGCGAGTTCATGGATTTCTGTGACCAGTACATCATCGGCGATAACGGCATGCTCGTGGACATGCGCTTCATGCCGCGCATCACCGAAGGCGAAATTCGCATTCTGCTGGTCGGTCCGCACCCGGTCTTCGTGGTTCACAAGAAGCCGGCCGAGGGCGGCGACGCTTTCTCCGCAACCTTGTTCTCTGGCGCGAAGTACACCTACAACAAGCCGGAAGAATGGCAGGACCTCATCGATATGTTTGCTGAGGCTCGCCCCGTCATTGCTGAGAACCTCGGTGGTGACAATATCCCGTTGATCTGGACAGCTGATTTCATGCTGGCAGACGGCGAGGACGGCGAGGACACTTACGTTCTCGGCGAGATCAACTGTTCCTGTGTTGGCTTCACCTCCGAGCTGGATATGGGTATCCAGGAGCTCGTTGCTCAGGAGGCCATCAAGCGCGTTGAGGCTGCTAACAAGTAGTCTCCACAGCTAAGAAAGCCGCACCAATTTGGTGCGGTTTTTGCTTTACGACGTCCTTGCGATGCCTACCTATTCCAGAACTGGGAGACCGAATAGCCGTAGCGATACAGAGCTCGGCGCACGACAGGTAGCGACAGTCCGATCACACTGGATGAGTCGCCATTGATGCCATCGACAAACCAGCCGCCTAGAGCCTCCAATGTAAACGCGCCAGCGCACTTCAGTGGCTCGCCCGTCGCAGCGTAGGCGTGGATGTCCTCTTCTGGGACTTCAGCGAAATCGAGGGAAGTAATCGCCACCTCAAGGTGCTCGCCCTTTGGTGTCACGACACAGTGACCAGTAATCAGCTCAGCCGTCCGGCCGCTCTGTTGGTGCCAGCGCTCAATGGTCTTTTCTTCCGTGTGGGGCTTGCCCTGCAACTTTCCGTCGAGAAGCAGCATTGAATCCCCGCCAATGACAATGTCATTGGGGTAGGCCGGAGAGACAGCGTGTGCCTTGGCCTGTGCGAGTTCCTCGACGATGCGTACCGGCGATGCGTCCGGAAGGGCTGTAATCACGGCATCCTCGTCGACGTTGGGCGCTACTGTGATGGGCTCGATGCCTGCAGAGCGCAGAATGTGCAGTCGCGAAGGGGAAGTGGAAGCCAAGACGATTCGGGGGCTGCTCATAGTTAGTGATTTTAGTGAGGGCGGAATCGTAAAGCCTAATTTTTGTGACAAACATGCGTGGCTGGTGGGGCGCTATCAGAATCGTGGGGATCCATTGCTGGAGCTGTGGTGGGGGCTGCCATCGGTCTGGCGTTTGTGTATTTCCTGTTCAAGGTGGTGTGGCCAGCAGCTCGTAACCGCGATCAGCGTCGTCTGGACCGGGAGCTCGATGATGAGTTTGATGGCGAGTCGCTGGGTGAGTAGCGCCAGTAACAGGCAGTAGCCAAGACCAAGGCAGTAACAAAAACCAAAGCGCCACCGTCGGAAAACCCGATGATGGCGCTTCGTGCTAGCGAATCGACGCAGTTAGCGTGCGGTAACGACTACGCGGTAAACGGTAGCTGTACTAGTAGAAATGGACGTTGCGGAACGTACCCGGTACGTGCTGGTGCGGCTGGTGGAACCCCTCTTCCAGCCGGCCCCAGTCGTTACGCGGGCCGCGGTCCTCTGGGGCACCGCCAGCTGCTGCCATACCCGCGAACAAAAGCGCGAGCGTGGCAGTTTCAGCGTCAGACGGGTTGCCCTTGAGGACGGACATGAACGGTGCAGCCGGGACCGCAGCGGTGTCCTTGTCTTCGGTTGCTGGGGTGTTTTTGGAATCGGTCACAGCGGAATGTTCCCATGCTTCTTGGCGGGTACGTTAACAACCTTGCGATTCAACAGACGCAGACCCTCAATGATCTGGCCGCGGGTCTCGCTCGGCGGGATAACGGCGTCGATGAAGCCACGCTCAGCAGCCATGTACGGGTTGACCAGGGTGGCCTCGTACTCTGCCTCGTACTCCTTCTGCAGTGCGACGACGTCCTTGCCTTCGGCCGCAGCAGCCTTGAGCTCCTTGCGGTAGATGAAGCCGACAGCGCCGGAAGCACCCATGACCGCAATCTGAGCGGTCGGCCATGCCAGGTTGATGTCAGCGCCCATGTCCTTGGAGCCCATCACACAGTAAGCTCCGCCGTAAGCCTTACGGGTGATGACGGTAATCTTCGGAACGGTGGCCTCAGCGTACGCGTACAGTAGCTTGGCGCCACGGCGGATGATGCCGTCGAACTCTTGGTTGGTGCCCGGCAGGAAGCCTGGAACGTCAACCAGCATGATGATCGGAATGTTGAAGGCATCACAGGTGCGGACGAAGCGAGCCGCCTTCTCGGATGCCTTGATGTCGAGGCAGCCAGCGAACTGAATCGGCTGGTTGGCAACGAAACCTACCGAGCGGCCCTCCACGCGACCGAAGCCGATGACCACGTTCTGTGCGTAGTCCTCCTGAATCTCCAGGAAGTCCTCGTCGTCGACCAGGCGGGTGATGACGTCCTTGATGTCGTACGGCTGGTTCGGGGAGTCCGGAATCAGCGTGTCGAGCTCGAGGTCAGTCTCAGTGATGTTGTCAGCGATGGAGCCCTCGAATGGCTCAGCCTCCATGCGAGGAGCCTCAGCGCGGTTGTTGGACGGCAGGTAGCTGACCAATTCCTGAACGAATGTCAGAGCGTCTTCGTCATCAGCAGCGGTGTAGTGCGAAGTACCGGAGGTGCTCATGTGAGTGCCAGCGCCACCCAGCTCGTCCTGTGTGACCTCTTCGCCAGTGACGGTCTTAATAACGTCCGGGCCGGTGATGAACATCTTGGAAGTGCCATCGACCATGACAATGAAGTCGGTCAGAGCCGGGGAGTAGACGTGGCCACCAGCGCAGGCACCCATGATCAGGGAAATCTGTGGGATAACGCCAGAAGCCTGGGTGTTCCGGAAGAAGATCTGGGAGTAGAGGCCGAGGGAAACAACGCCCTCCTGGATGCGGGCGCCAGCGCCTTCGTTGATGCCGATAATTGGGACACCGGTCTTGATGGCCAGATCCATGATTTTGACAATCTTTTCACCGTAGACCTCACCGAGTGCGCCACCGAAGATGGCGCCGTCCTGCGAGAAGACACAGACCTGGCGGCCATCGATGGTGCCGTAACCAGTTACAACACCGTCGGTGACAGGGCGCTTGGCGTCGAGGCCGAAGTTCTTGGAGCGGTGACGCGCGAGTGCGTCCACCTCCACGAATGAGCCCTCGTCCAAGAGAAACTCGATGCGCTCACGAGCGGTCATCTTGCCCTTGTCGTGGACGCGGTCAATACCGGCCTGGCCCATTGGGGCCTGGGTCTCTGCGAGACGGGCTCGCAGATCGGCCAGTTTTCCAGCAGTAGTGGTCAAATCCGGGGTTTCACCGGTTGATGTATTTGCGGCAGTCGTCATGCCAACTAGTTTACGTTTCGAAAACGGGGGGAGGTAGTTGGGGGCAATCGCTGTTAACAAAAGTAGGGGTAATGACTAGCTCGTTGTTCAGCAAAAAGCCTGCTCTTACAGTGGAATATTGCCGTGCTTGCGCGCAGGCCACGGTACTTTCTTTGAAGTTAGAAGGCGCAGATTTTTTATCACCCGAGTTCGTGTCTCGGAGGGGAGGATGACTTCATCAATTAACCCCCGTTCGGCGGCGCGATAAGGCGTGAGCATGTGTTGCTCGTATCCCATTTCCAGTTCAGCAATGAGTTCTTTCACACTCTCGGGAGTGCCAAATCTATCGGCCGCTGGGTCTTTTGCGAGAGCTGCTTCGGTGGCGGTTCGAATCTCGGCACGATGGAGGAAGCGTACTGCGCCAGAGGCGCCCATCACGGCGATCTGTGCCGTCGGCCAAGCCAGATTTACATCCGCGCCGAGCCCCTTTGATCCCATCACGCAATACGCGCCGCCGTAGGCTTTGCGCATGGTGACGGTGATTTTAGGAACGGTTGCTTCTGCATACGCATAGAGCAATTTAGCGCCACGGCGCAGAATTCCCTGGTGTTCTTGATTCGAGCCGGGGAGAAAGCCTGGTACATCCACGAGAAAGACGAGTGGAATGTTGAAACAATCGCAGGTTCGAACGAATCGCGCGGCTTTCTCCGCTGCATCGATATCTAGGCAGCCCGCAAATTCCATGGGCTGATTAGCGACAAACCCAACGGATTGACCGTTGAGACGGCCAAGGCCAATTACGACATTGGCTGCCCGGTTTTCCTGGATTTCCAGGAACTCCGCATCGTCGCAAAGCGCGTAGATGACTTCATGCACGTCGTACGGCGTGGAAGGGCTGTCGGGAATGAGACTGTCGAGGGTGCGATCGGTGTCGGTGATCTCGTCACTGGCATTGGAATCCCAACTGGGCGCGGGGGAGGTTGTGTTGTTGGGGAGGTAGTCGAGCAAATCGCAGACCCAGTCGAGTCCATCCTGCTCGCTAGTGGCGGTGTAATGGGAGTTTCCGGCGAGCTCCATATGGGTGTCGGCGCCGCCAAGCTCGTGCTGGCCGATCTTTTCGCCAGTGACCGTTTCAATTACGTCAGGGCCGGTGACAAACATGCGGGAGTTTTCCTCCACCATGACAACGAAGTCCGTCAGCGCTGGGGAGTAGGCATTTCCACCTGCGCAGGCACCAAAAATGACTGAAATCTGCGGAATGACGCCGCTGGCACGAACGTTGTGGTGGAACGTCTGGGCAATAAAGTCCAGTGAGACTGCGCCATCTTGGATGCGGGCGCCGGCACCTTCGTACATGCCAATAACGGGACGGCCGGTAGTGATGGCAAGGTCCTGAATCTTGACCATCTTTTCGCCGTAGACCTCTCCGAGTGCACCACCGAAGATTGTGCCGTCCTGAGAGAAGATGCAGACCTCACGGCCGTCTATGGTTCCCCAGCCGGTGATAATTCCGTCAGTCACGGGGCGTTTGGCTTCCATTCCAAATGCGGTAGTGCGGTGGCGGGCTAGCGCATCGAATTCGACAAAAGACCCTTCGTCCAGCAGGTAGTCAATGCGCTCGCGGGCATTCATACGCTCAGTCAGTTTGAGCTTGTCGTAGCCTCGCGACCCCATCGGAGTCAGTGCAGCAGTGCGTCGGCGTAGAAGGTCTTCATTGAGAAAAGCGGTGGTGTGTTGCTCCGCCGTCAAACGTGAGGAAATAGTCATGTTATGGAATGTAGTGTTTGAGAAGGAAAATAGTAAAGCGGGTGAGCTGTGATGATTCTCACGCTGTCGTCCCCTTGAGAAAGGCCTCGACGCGCTGAATCCGGCCATAGCGCTAGACTGCTGTGCATGACCGACCCCCGAATTGTTGCTTCCCGCAAGCCTCTTGATGCCGCGCGTGTGCGCGCAGCCGCGCCGGGCTGGAGTTCCATTGAGGTTGTCGAAACCACTGGTTCGACCAATGCCGATCTTCGGAAACAGGCGGCACTGGGGCAGGTGGCAGATCTCAGTGCGCTCATCGCCTCGGAGCAGACCGCAGGTCGCGGTCGGCTGAGCCGTAGTTGGACAGCTCCGGAAGGTGCATCCATTGCGCTCAGCACACTGCTGCGCCCGCAAGGGCTCGCACCGGAGCAGCTGGGGCTCTTGCCCTTAGTCGCAGGTCTCGCAGTCGTCGATGCTGTTGTAGAGGTCGTGGGTCTGGTGCCTGAGCGCGTATCCCTGAAGTGGCCGAACGATGTCCTCGTTGACGGTCGTAAGCTCTGCGGAATTCTGGTAGAGGCTGCTTCGCTGACCCCACCAGCTCTCATTCCAGGAATCGGCATCAATGTTTCTCTGCAGGAAGACGAGTTGCCTGTGCCACACGCCACTTCGCTATACCTGGCGGGCGCAGACAATCTCGACCGCGACGACATCTCCGCTGGTGTGCTGCGTGCGCTGGGACGTCGTCAAGCACAGTGGCGAAAGGGCGATGCTGAGTTGCTGCGGGACTACGAGGCGGTGTGCGCGACCATCGGCTCGAACGTGCGCGTGGAGTTGCCGGGGGATCGCGTGCTGGTCGGCAAGGCGGTTGGTGTGCGTGCCGACGGCGAATTGATTGTCACCGACGAAGCTGGCACAAGCCACTTTGTTGCGGCCGGTGACGTGTTCCATGTTCGTGCCACTGACGGCGGCTATGCATCCCCGCAGACTGACTCGGACCGGAGGTAGTGCTGTATGGCCTTTCCCGATGATGAGTTGGACACGCGCGAGGCAATTCTGCTGGACACCAATCCAACTTTTGGTCGGCTGGTGTGGCCGCTCTTGGAGCTCATGGTTATCACCGGCGTCTGCTGGTTGCTGATTGGCTTTATCGACGGCCCTGCGATTGCTCCGGGAGACTTACAGGGTGTGCGTCAGCTGCTGCTGTTTGCGTGGCTGGGGCTTATTCTCTGGCGTGTTGTTCGTCCGGTACTAAGTTGGCTGGGGGAGCGGTTTGTGCTGACTGATAGGCGGATTATTTTGCGCCGCGGCATTGTACGTCCGCAGGTGGTCTCGATTGATCTGCGTTCGGTGCGTGCGGTCAATCGCAAAGGCGGAGTGTTGTATCTGCAGACACGCAGTTTCGGCCCGCCGCTGGCTGTGGAAGATATTCCCAGCTCTCGTAAGGTGGCGAAGTTGGTCTCCCGGTTGACTTAGAATTTTGGGTCATAACCTACAATCAGGGGTGTGATTGCTTCGGATACCCCTGAAAACTCCACTAATTCCACTTCTGATTCCGCTGCAGCGCTAACTGTTGCGCAGCACCCCGCGCATGCTGATGGCGTGCCGGTTGTGGCGGTGATTGGTGATGGTCAGCTGGCTCGCATGATGCAGACTGAGGCCATTGAACTGGGACAGTCCATCCGTTTGCTTGCCGGTTCGCCGGATTCTTCCGCAGCGCAGGTGTGTGCGGACGTTATCATCGGCGACTACCACGTCTGGGAGGACGTTGAACGCACTGTCGCTGGTGCGCAGGCCGTGACTTTTGACCATGAGCACGTTCCCACCGATTTTCTCAACAAGCTGACCGAGATGGGCTACTCGGTTCAGCCTCAGCCTTCAGCGTTGCTGTACGCGCAGGATAAGCTGCTGATGCGCCAGCGCCTGGAGGAACTGGGTGCTCCGGTACCTGCGTACGCTGCTATCGAGTCCGTCCAGGATGCCGAGGCCTTCTTCGACCGCGTTGACGGCGCCGTCTGCCTGAAGGCCCGCCGTGGCGGTTACGACGGTCACGGCGTGTGGTTCCCGAAGGACCGCGAGGACCTGCGCACGCTTGTCGACGAACTGTTGGGCAAGGACGTGCCGCTGATGGCCGAACGGAAGGTCGCGCTGGTTCGCGAGCTGTCGGCCATGTGTGCCCGCACACCGTCGGGTGAGGTCAAGGCCTGGCCAGTCCTCGAGTCTGTGCAGCGTGACGGCATCTGTGTTGAGGCAATCTGCCCGGCGCCGGGGCTTTCCGACGAGCTTGCGAGCACGGCCGAAAGACTCAGTGTGACCATCGCTTCCGAGTTGGGAGTAACCGGTGCGCTGGCAGTTGAGCTGTTCGAGACCGTCGATGCCGATGGCAATCCGGAGATCTACGTCAACGAGTTGGCGATGCGCCCGCACAACACTGGCCACTGGTCGCAGGACGGCTGTGAGACCAGCCAGTTTGAGCAGCACCTGCGTGCAGTTGCTGATATGCCACTGGGTTCCACTCGCCCGACTGCGCCGGTGACGGTGATGGTCAATACGCTCGGTGGTGATGAGGCCTCGGATGTGCCGATTGCGCAGCGCTTTGCTGAGGTTTGGCGCCGCTTCCCATCGGTGAAGATTCACTGGTACGGCAAGGATTGGCGCCCAGGACGTAAGCTGGGTCACGTCAATCTGTGTGGTTATGACGCAAGCGCGGAGGGCATTGCCGAGACCCGTCGAATTGCCAACCTAGCTGCTGGTTACGTAGTCGATGGAGTATGGGCAGACGGCTACACGGCATGAAGCTAGCGCCGATTAAAGCTAGTGCCTTTAAAAATTAGATTGCTATCTCAAGGAGACAACATTGGCTGAAGCAAACCAGGTGGCAAGCCCGAAGCTGGCCAACGCAACCGGTCCGTTGGTTGGTCTGATTATGGGGTCGGACTCAGATTGGCCGACCATGGAGCCGGCAGCTGAGGTACTGGCTGAGTTCGGAATTCCGTTTGAGGTAGGCGTGGTCTCTGCGCACCGTACTCCGGAACGCATGATTGATTATGCAAAGTCGGCCGCTGATAAGGGCTTGCGCTGCATTATTGCAGGTGCCGGTGGTGCTGCGCACCTACCGGGCATGGTGGCGTCTGCCACTCCGCTGCCGGTTATCGGCGTGCCCCGTGCACTCGAGAACCTGGAGGGCGTCGACTCGCTGCTGTCGATTGTTCAGATGCCGGGCGGCGTTCCGGTGGCAACCGTCGGCGTGGGCGGCGCTAAGAATGCTGGCCTGCTGGCTGTGCGTATCCTCTCGGCTGGTTACCCGGAGCTCATTGTGGCGATGGAGAACTACCAGGCCAATATGCGCGATGAAGTCCTGGAAAAGGACGAGCGCCTGCGCAAGAAGCTGATGGGTGAGTAGGGCGTCCAGCCAGCCCCCACGCTACCCGCGCATATGAACTGCGGGGTAGTGGAACGTGTCCGGGTCGGCGGTCTCCCAGGCTTCGGCCCAGTTGTGGAAGCGAGTTCCGCTCAGCAGCTCGCCTGGCTGCAGCCAGTTGTAGAGCTCCGCGTAGGTCTCACCGACCTGCTCATTGGTGCGCCGCAGCAGATGGGATGGCCCCAGCTCAGAGAAGCTATTCAGGCCCATCGATGCCAATAGGCTAGCTGCTTCCGCGACCGTGGCATTGTGATAGTTGGCCACACGCTGACCCTTGTCGTCGACATCCAAAGCCTTCCACAGACTCGGATCCTGGGTAGCCACACCCACCGGGCAGGTGTTGGTGTGACATAGCTGAGATTGAATACAGCCGGTGGCCATCATCATGCCACGAGCTGAGTTCACAAAGTCAGCGCCAATACACATGCGCTTAACAATGTCGAAGCCAGTAATGACCTTGCCGGATGCACCGAGCTTGATGCGATCTCGCAGACCGGCACCTACGAGCGCGTTATGGACGAGAATCAGACCGTCGGTAAGCGGCAGGCCAACGCGGTCGGAGTATTCCAGCGGCGCAGCGCCGGTGCCGCCTTCAGCGCCGTCGACGATGATGAAGTCTGGCGTGATGTTCTCTTCCAGCATGGCCTTGCACACGGCGAGGAACTCGAGCTGCGAGCCGACGCATAGCTTGAAACCGACCGGCTTGCCACCGTTGAGCTCGCGCATTGTGCCCATAAAACGAACAAGTTCACGCGGGGTGGAGTAGACACGGTGGTACGGCGGACTCATTACGCCCTTGCCAACTGGCACGTGGCGAGTAGCGGCGATCTCCTCATTGACCTTGTGGCCTGGCAGCATGCCACCGAGTCCCGGCTTTGCCCCCTGGCTAACTTTCAGATAGGTAGCCTTGACCTGCGAAATCTTAGCCTTTTCGCGGAACAGCTCCGGATCGAAGTCGCCATCCTCCGTACGCGCCCCGAAGTAGCCGGAACCCAGCTGCCAGTAGATGTCCGCACCGTACTTCAAGTGGTAAGGGCTGATAGCGCCCTCGCCAGTGTCCTGCACGAAATTGCCCAGTTTCGCGCCCTTATTCATTGCCATGACAGCGTTCGGGGACAGGGAGCCAAAACTCATGGCTGAAATATTGAAGATCGACGCGGAGTACGGCTGGGTGCAGTCCGGACCGCCAATATCTACGCGGGGATCTTCGATGACGTGCTGGCTCGGTGCCATGGAGTGGCGGACGTATTCGTAGCCAGGGGCGTTAATTTTGCGTTCAGTACCGAAGGACTTCTTTGAGGACAGCCCCTTCGCACGCTCGTAGACCACGGTACGAGTATCGCGGTCGAACGGAGCGCCGTCGAAGTTGCGCTCGATAAAGTACTGCTGCATCTCGGGGCGAATGGTCTCGCCCATGTAGCGCAGATGGCCAATGACCGGGAAGTTCCGCAAGATGGAGTGCTTCTTTTGAAGCATGTCATAGATAGCCACAACATCCAGGAAGAGGATGAAAGCCATCAGAATCCACCACCACGGGCTCAGATCCCATACAGCCAGTGCGCCCAAAACATTGATGAGGGCAAGAATCGCGAGAATATATGGTCGGGTAATCACAATTTCCAGATTATCGCGCCTGCCGAGAGCGCCTCTCGTCGGAGGGGATGTGATTAAATCACACGGGCTTTTTCGGCCGTAGAAATAGCAGCGACACGCTCGGTATCGCCGCCGCGCACGACGACGGCAGCACCGCCCTGAACCCAAGCCGACAGCACATTACGCGCCCATCTATCTCCGCTGACCTGTGAAGAATCAGGCACCAGCCAGCCGTCGGAAACGACGCGGGAACCGGGCGTGAGCTGCATCTCGTCCGCGTAATCGCCAGCTGATGAAAGCAGTTCTGCAGCCGACTTCTCCCCAATAACGGGGGTTTGGTCGGAGTCCGGGCCTGCGCCTAGATATGCGTCTGGGTGGAAACGAACTTCCGGACCGAAGTCAATGACTCCCGGTGGAATATCATCACCACATTCCACGACACCGCGGCCAAAGGGATCGTCGGTAAGCACTGCGATATAGGCGTCTGGGAACTTCTCTTCCCACGTGCTGACGTTAGTGACGGTGGTGAAAACAACCAGCGGCTCCTCATCACTAACGGTGACGCCAGCGCGCTCGCAGCCAAGAATGATACAGGCGGACTGCCAGATTAGTGGTAGATCAATCCATGCCTGGTCCCCGGCGACGAGGTCGAACTCATCGTGCAACATGTTGGCAATCTTGCAGGCCCAATTGTCCAGGGTCTGCGCCGACAAATCGGTACGACCGCCAGTAGTTTCGTCATAACAGGTCAAACGAGGCACCGATGGGTCGGCCTCGAGAAGTGTCTTCAGAATCTCCACGTCCCCAAGGGTAACGAGAATTGCGCGATGCCGTCGGCGTGAAGACCTAGCCTCCTAACTCAGCAGCAGGGTGAACAGCAGAACCGTCGGCAAGCAGGCGATTGTCGTAATCACGCCACAATCGCGTGCCTGCTCAAGGTTCCGGCCGAAGCGGGACGCGAATGTGTAGACATTTTGAGCAGTCGGCAAACCGGCGATAATCACGGCTGCCAGCAGCGCATGCCCGCTGAGTCCAAAGACGAAATGGCCGAACAGCAGAGCGAACGCTGGGTGGAGGAAAAGCTTCAGAGTCGACGCCACTACGACGGCGCGACGAGGGGAGTGGCCTGCTTCCATAAACGGCATACCATGCAGGCTGATACCGAAGGCCAGAAGTGCCATAGGCACCGCCGCCTGCCCCAATAGCCCCACCGGATGTGCCACGAACTGAGGTACTTCGATAGCAAACGCATTAATCGCAAGCCCCACCATCGCAGCCAGAAAAATAGGATTTTTCAGCGGAGCCATGATGACATTGCGGGGTCGAAAGCGGCCGCGGTTAGTGAGGATCTCCAGCACCGTCATGGAAGCGGGCGCATAAAAAGCAATCTGAAAAATAAGGGCCGGGACGACGGCGGTAGCGTCGTGAAGCACCGCGACCGCGATGGGCACACCGAGATTAGCGACGTTGTTGTAACTCGACGACATCGCGCCGACCACAGCATCAGCGCTGCGCTGTTTGAACATGGGTGCCACAAAGATTCGGTAGCACGCCGCCGTGGTCAAGGCAGACAGTGCCGCGACACCAAACGCCGAACCGAAGATGTTCGCCGAATCCGCCGTCGCGAGCGTGTGCGCGAGCATGCACGGCATCGCGATCCAGAACACGATCATGTTCAGGGTAAAAGATGCCCGCTTATCGACGATCTCACTGCGCCCAAACAGCCAGCCAACAATGATCAGTACTGCGACGGAACCAAAGCCGGTGAATATTTCGGTGAGAGCGGGCATAAGTGCATATTTTAGACAATAAAAAACGGACCCAATCCAATCCCCTCGGTGGGGAAGGACTGAGTCCGTTTTACGCTGTTATCGCATGTATCGTCATGCGGCCAGCGCGTAAATAAGGCCTTTCGGCGGGTATTCGAATGATCGGCTCCCGCCGACCAGCCATCTTTAGCGGCTGGTGAACGGCAGGAGTGCCATCTCGCGGGCGTTCTTCACAGCGGTAGCGACCTGGCGCTGCTGCTGCGGAGTCAGACCGGTGACGCGGCGAGAACGAATCTTGCCACGGTCAGAGATGAACTGGCGGAGCAGGTTAATGTCCTTGTAATCAACCTTCTCAACGCCTGCGGCCTTGAGTGGGTTCTTCTTCGGGCGGCGGGACTGCTCCATCCGCGCCTTCTTGTTAGAGTGATTGCGCTTCATTGGTGCTCCTCGACTTACCAGCTGGACTTACGGACGCCCGGGAGTTCGCCACGGTGGGCCATCTCACGAACGCGGACACGGGACAGGCCGAACTTGCGGAGGTAGCCACGCGGGCGACCATCTGCAGCGTCACGGTTGCGAACGCGAATCGGGGACGCGTCACGCGGCTGACGGTTCAGCTCGTACTGTGCGTCCATGCGCTCTTCGTCAGTGGAGTGCGGGGACTTGATGATGCGCTTCAGTTCAGCGCGACGTTCTGCATAACGAGCGACGATTTCCTTGCGCTGCTCGTTCTTGGCAATCTTGGACTTCTTAGCCATGAGTTAGCGCTCCTCGCGGAATTCGACGTGCTTGCGGACAACCGGATCGTACTTCTTAATGGTGATACGGTCCGGGGTATTGCGCTTGTTCTTACGGGTCACGTAGGTGTAACCGGTGCCCGCAGTGGACTTCAGCTTGATGATTGGACGAATGTCATTACGTGCCATTTTTAGATCTTCTCCCCACGTGCACGAATCTGAGCAACAACAGCTTCGATACCGTACTTGTCGATGGTCTTCAGACCCTTCGGGGACACATTCAGAGTGATGTGACGCCCCTCAGAGGCGAGGTAGAACTTCTTACGCTGCACGTTGGGGTTCCAACGGCGCGACGTGCGCCGGTGGGAGTGGGACACGGTCTTGCCGAAAGACGGCTTGCGTCCCGTAACCTGGCAAATCGCCGACATAGGGATTCCTTTGCTTCCTTGCCGCCCAATGCCGACATCACTGGTGCGCCACGCCGGATTATTGAGTAACCGAGGATTCCACCTGGCCTTTTCCGGGGCGCTGCCCATTGACACTCGACGCTGAGCGCGTAAACGAATAACTAGACAACAGCGAGAGAACAGTTTACACACGAGTTGCGGGATAACCTAATCGCTGTTCCACTGTGGTTTTCTTGGTGCAAATCTCTAATGTCGTCATAGAGTTCGTGCTTGTTGACGGGCGCCCGCCTGTCGACGGGCGTTAGCGCAGAGTCCTTTTTTTAATTTTTGGGCTCGAGCCTGTAATATTCCATCGAGTGTCACATGCCGGTTTGTAGAAATATTGACCTGGTGCGTGTCATTGTAAGTCGTGTTCGTACCCAACTCAGGCACGATTCTCCCGCTGTTAGCTGGGTGAAAGCGACCTGAAGTTCAATCCTGAGGGAAACGAGAATTAATGAAGAAGGACATCCATCCTGATTACCACCCGGTGGTTTTCAAGGACGCAGGCACGGGTCACTCTTTCCTTACCCGTTCCACCGCCACCTCCGACCGCACTGTCGAGTGGGAAGACGGTAACGAGTACCCGCTGATCGTCGTTGACGTCACCAGCGAGTCGCACCCGTTCTGGACCGGTGCTCAGCGTGTCATGGACACCGCTGGTCGCGTCGAGAAGTTCCAGCGTCGTTACGGTAACCGCATTCGCCGCGCGAAGAAGAACTAAGAATAGGAGGGGAATAAGAAAATGGCAGTACCAAAGCGTCGCATGTCGCGAGCTAACACCCGCGCCCGCCGTTCCCAGTGGAAGAGCAACAACGTCGCTCTCCAGGAAGTCAAGGTAAACGGCCGCGTCTACAACGTTCCTCGTCGCATCGCCAAGGCTGTTCAGCTCGGCCTGGTTGACGTCGAGAAGTTCTAACGCGCATCTTTAAGGATGCTGACATCGTTCCTCGCTGAATCCCAGAGCGCTTTGAGCGTGCAGAGTGCGTTCAGTGCGTAAGGAACGGTTGATAAAGAGCTTTTAACCTCACCCCATCGCTTGTACTTGGCGATGGGGTGAGGTTTTTCAGTTGTATGGCCCAGTTTTTGCGAGCTCTCTCACGAAGAATCTGTGTCACATTTACACTCACCTTATATTTTCAAGGCACAATGGGCAGTATGAAGATTTTGGTAGTTGATGACGATCAAGCGGTACGCGAAGCGTTGCGGCGATCGTTGACTTTTAATGGCTACACGGTCGAGCTCGCTGAGGATGGCGCAGAGGCCTTGGAAAAGATCGCCAAGGATCGTCCGGATTTAGCCATTCTGGATGTCATGATGCCGAAGCTCGACGGCCTCGATGTTTGCCGTCGGCTTCGCAGCGAAGGCGATGATTTGCCGGTCATGATGTTGACTGCACGTGATTCGGTCTCCGAGCGCGTAGCTGGTCTTGATGCCGGCGCAGACGACTACCTGCCTAAGCCTTTCGCATTGGAAGAGCTACTCGCTCGTGTGCGTTCACTCCTTCGTCGTTCTGCTTTGGAAGTGCCTGCGATGGAAGATGCCGCAACTCTGCAGTTTGAGGATCTCTCCCTTGACCCGGAAACTCGTGAGGTCTTCCGCGGTGAACGCCGCATTAGTCTCACTCGTACAGAATTTGCGCTGCTGGAATTGCTGATGAGCAACCCTCGGCGTGTACTCTCCCGTACCGCCATTTTGGAGGACGTCTGGGGGTATGACTTCCCGACGTCCGGAAATGCGCTTGAGGTCTACATTGGCTACCTGCGTCGCAAGACTGAGGCAGAGGGAGAGCCGCGTCTGATTCACACTGTGCGTGGTGTCGGTTATGTGATGCGGGAGACCGCACCGTGATGTTGCGCCGTCGTCGTTTGACCGGCGGTGGCGTGCAATCAGATCAGCGTTCCGCCACCGAGGTCACCCCGGGACAAGGTGCCGGTGAAAAGCAAGAGAAGTCCGCGGATGCTGAGAGGACGGTAGGGGAGTCCCTCGTTGATCTGCCCCGGAGTTCGCGTATCCCTTCACTGCGTTGGCGGCTGACCATTTTGACGGCGCTCATTGTGGCGATGTCTGTGGGGCTGATGACGTTGGCTGCGTTTTTTACTGTGCAGGCAACGCTGTACCGCGAAGTGGATAGTAACCTCCGTAGCCAGGCGGAAAAACTGCTTATGTCCCCGTATGCGTCGGAGTTTGCCATTGGTCCCTCTTTTGAGGCGGACTCAAACAGGATTCTGAACCCCGATTTGGATGCGGTGTACTTTGCCCACGGCAGTGTGGCGGGTAAGGGCGGTGGCTCAATCTCTATTGGTGGTCCGGAACTCGCAGTGTTGCGAGGGAATCGCCAGGAATCGATTCGTACCGATGAGTACAACGGCCGTCGTGTATATGCCGTCCGCGCCGAAGATGGTGCGACGCTGATTCTCTCGCAGGACTTGAACTCGACGCAGTCGGTCTTGAAATCGCTCGGTGCAGTGCTGCTGAGTATTTCTGCAATCGGAATTCTCTTCGCCATCGGATCAGGTATTACGGTGGCAACAACGGGTCTGCGTCCGGTCACTCGGTTGCGCATTGCCGCGGAGCGAGTAACGGAGACCGATGAGCTGCGCCCAATCCCTGTGGAGGGCGACGATGAGCTTGCGCGCTTTACCCGCAGCTTCAATGAGATGTTGGCTGCACTTCAAGCGTCGCGCATTAAGCAGGCGGAGCTGGTTGCAGATGCTGGTCATGAGTTGAAGACCCCGCTGACGTCGTTACGCACAAATATTGAACTGCTGATGATGGCCTCCCGCTCGGGAGCGGCAATCTCGGATGCGGATCGCGCGGATCTGGAAGCTGACGTCATCGCACAGCTGGAAGAGTTGTCGACATTGGTTGGTGACCTCGTCGATTTGGCACGCGAAGATGGGCCGCAACAGGTTATTGAACATGTCGATGTCGATGAAATCATTTCCACGTCGTTAGCGCGTGTTGAACGTCGTCGGCCGGATATCACTTTCGACGTGCAGACCACTCCGTGGTATGTCTACGGGGATCCGGCGGGGCTTGGCCGGGCAGTTTTGAACTTGATGGACAACGCTGCAAAGTGGTCGCCAGAAAATGGCACCGTGCGGGTTCGTCTGACGCCACTCAGCGAGGTTGTCGCTGAATTCACGGTGGCGGACTCGGGGCCGGGTATCCCGAAGGAAGATCGTCACAAGGTCTTCGAGCGGTTCTACCGTTCCATTCAGTCACGGTCTATGCCTGGATCCGGCCTGGGGTTGGCCATTGTGAAGTCAGTCATCGTCCGCCACGGGGGCACGATTACTGCCGATGAATCCGACGATGGCGGTGCTTTGATGCGGGTGACGCTGCCGGGCAGCCCGTACAGCGGGAGAGATGAAGACTCCGATTCAGCTCAAGAGCCTAGCTAGAAACGCATATCCCCACGTCAAAGTCGATGTAATCCCCGCTGCGTGCGGCCTTTTAAGGAAGTGCGTGGCGGGGATTCGGTGTTTCATTCGGGGAATTTTCGGCGAGACTGCAGACTGCTCTCAGCCAATTGTTAGACAGACAGTGCAAGGTATTACGTATGAGCAACTCTTTCAACGATTCCTCGCGAGGAGATGAGCGGGGACACTACTCCTCGCAGTCTCACAACTTCAGCGAGAACCGTGCCATGGGGGATGCTGGTGAGACAAGCCAGTTTTCTGTCAATGAGCGCGGCTGGGAGAATTCCCACTACAACACCATCCCGTCTCAGCCGAACGGCGCTTACGGAGGCGGTTCAGAGTGGGACGTTCCGGCCAATCAGCAGAAGACCAAGGGTGCCCAGGGGGCTAAGGGCATGGGGGCGCTGGCAGTCGCTGCCCTGATGCTGTGCTCGGCCGGTATTGGTGGCGGTGTCGGCGCATGGGTAGTTCACAACTCGCAGTCGTCGGTCCCCGCGGACAACGCGCTGGATAAGCCTGCGGAAACCCGCCAGGTAGCAGCAGCTGAGGGGTCCGTGGAGAAGGTCGCGCAGAAGGTCCTTCCCAGTGTCGTCTCCATCACCACTGCCTCGGAGCGGGGCACGGCGTCGGGGTCAGGCTCCATTCTGTCGTCCGACGGTCTGGTCCTGACGAATAATCACGTCGTCGCAGGCGCGGGCCCGGACGCACAAATGGAAGTCTTGCTGGCCGACGGCACGACGCACCCGGCAACTCTGGTTGCAGGGGATGCAGCTACTGATATCGCCGTTATTCGAATTGAAGGTGTCAACGGGCTGCGCCCAATTTCACTGGGCAATTCCTCGCAGGTCCAGGTTGGCCAGGAAGTGGTGGCCGTTGGCTCGCCACTGGGACTGACCTCCACCGTTACGCAGGGCATTGTCTCCGCTAAGAATCGTCCGGTCACCGCCGCGGGTGAAGACGGTCAGTCCTCGGTCATTGATGCAATCCAGACCGACGCGGCGATTAATCCGGGTAACTCCGGTGGAGCGCTAGTGGATATGGAAGGCAACCTTATCGGTGTGCCCAGCGTGATTGCCTCTAACAGTGCGGGATCGGAGCAAGCGGGCAGCATTGGCCTTGGTTTCGCTATTCCGGTTAATCAGGCTCGTCGCATAGCGGAAGACCTGATTGATTCCGGTAAGGCCCGGATGCCTGTCATTGGTGCCCAGATTGATTCGCGTCCGATTGCACGTGGTGCACTGGTGCGGGAGGTAACGCCAGGCGGCCCAGCTGACAAAGCGGGACTGAAAGACGGTGACCTGATTACCAAGGTTGATGACCGCACACTTGACAACGGCGTTGCACTAATTGCGGCTATCCGCTCGCATCGGATCGGGGATTCTGTCACACTTACAGTTACAGATGAGCGAGGCGGCAACGAGCGAACAGTCGATGTCACCTTGGCAGAAGCCCAGGATTGATAAGCAGCGTGGTGGAGTAGTAGCTCACCATCTGTAAAAGATTTTCGAGTGAAACTTCGAGTGTAGAGCTGTGGGAGAAAGCGAGTTAGAGCAGATGAGTGAAACTGTGAGTACTGAGCCAAGTGACGTTAACCTCGCTGAGATGGAGCGTCTTATCAACGACGACGGCCAGGTCCGAAATGCGTTTGTAGTCCTCGTGGGCGATCATTTCGAGAACCCGGATGCTGCGGCTTCGCTCATGGTTGAGCTGTTGGAAGAAGACGGCTACTCGGTCGATGCTGTGGTCAGTACGGGTGCAGTGAAGCGTGAGATCCGGAAGGCGCTCGATACCGCTGTTGTTGGTGGCGCGGATTTGGTCGTCACGGTGGGAGGCGTTGGCGTTGGGCCTCGTGCGAAGACCCCGGATGCCACTCGCAAAGTTCTCGATGTACGACTGCAGGGCATTGAGCAGGCTATTCGTAACTCCGGTATGGGAGCCGGCGCCTTGGATGCGGGGCTGTCACGCGGGTTGGCTGGTGTGTCCGGTCAGACGGTGATTATCAATCTCGCGGAGTCGCGCGCTGCAGTGCGCGATGGCATGGCGACAATTCTCCCGCTGGTCTCTCATGTGCTTGATGATCTCTGCCGCTGGAGCGTCTAGGAATGGGCGACGCCAATCAGCCCAATCAGCCCGAGCAAGCTGCGCCGCGCAGTGGCAGTCGTAGGCAACGTCGTCGCGCAGGTGCACCGGCGAAAAACTTTGCCCAGTCGCGCAGTGCGAAAACCGCGCGCACAGTGCGCTATCACGATGAATCTCCGGAGGATGCTCGTGGTTTTGATGCGGACTACTGGACAAAACAGCGCCCACCCCATTGGGGATGAGCGCTGTGCAAAGGCGTTAGTTGGCTTCTTGTCGGAAGGTCTCAACTAACAGCTAGAGGCTAGTTCAGTTCCGACTTCGGCTTGCCGTTCTGTTCTGCCAGCAGGTCACGAATCTCGGTCAGCAGGTCAGCCTCGGTGACCTCCGGCTCAGCGGAGGTCTCCAGGCGAGCCTCACGCATCGAGTTGAACTTGTTCATCGGAGCAACGATGACGAAGTAGACAACCGCTGCGACCAGCAGGAAGTTGATTACTGCGGTGATGACAGCTGCAAAGTCAAGGTAGGTCGACGGGTTGCCGCTGATGATTTCGAAGCCAAGGCCAGTAACCTCAGCGCCACCGATGGTGTTCAGCAGCGGCTCGAGCAGGCTTTCGGTGAAAGCAGTGACGATTGCGGTGAACGCAGCACCGATGACAACACCGACCGCCAGGTCGATGACGTTGCCGCGCATGATGAACTCTTTAAAGCCCTTAAGCATAGGAAATTTCCTTCTGTAGAAACGGAACAAACCAAACGAGACCTGTGAGTCATCGCGTAGCTCAATGCAGGCCCATACGATTTCAGAAACAGGGAAGTGCGCTGTCCGGCAGTGTCACTCTTCTTAGTTCTAATCGTAATTTTGAATTGCCGAGCCATTGTATCCCGACACCAAGTTATGGGACAAGTCAACTTTCTACGGAAAACGCTGTTCAGGGCCATGAAATCTTGTAATCAGTGAGACTTTGGTCACTAACCCGAGAGTAACAGTGTGAGCGGGGACGTTAGCGATGTCGCTGCCACCACCTCCGCGGCACCAGTGGGCAGTGCAACCAAAACCACCTCTTCGTCGACGATGTTGACCACCTTTGCCCCGTGTGCAAGCGGCGCTGCCATCCCGCGCTCATCCGCGGTCGACACAATATCCACGCTGTCACCAGTGCGAAGAGCGGACACGATGCCCACATCAGTCAACGTGATGGCAATAATTTTGCTTTCCGACATCCCAGTCAACGACTTGGCTAGTGATGGGCCGACCATTCGCTGCTCTGTAAGTATCTCTCCTGGTGACATGCCGGTGGCCAGGGTGCGTCCCCGCACAGCAGCGATGTCCGTTACGGCCCCGCCAGGAACGAGATCCCGGGGAATGTCCTTGAAAGCCACATCTTGTTCTGCCACCGATGCGCCACCGGCAATGGATTTGGCGCTAATCATGACCCGGATATGGCCGCTGCGAGGTGTCAATGACTCCACCGCCGCCAGTCCGACGGCACATAGGAAAACTGTGACTGCAACTATTCGCCGAATAGTTGCGGGGCGGGGCTTTCGGAATGGACGCGGAAACCGGGACGAGTGTTTTGGGTTCATATTAAGTTAGGCGCGAAAAACCCGGAATCGGTTCCATTAAACCTGTGAAATCCCCGCTGGCGTGATCACATAATCGGCGGGAACGTCGTGCTCATCGTAGGCAAGCTCCGTGCGCAACTCGGTGTCGAAAACCGCAACAGCGATGACAGCAGCTCTCGCCCCATCCGTATCGCCGTCGCGTCGAGCGAAAACCAAGCTGCGATCGTAATAACCAGCGCCACGCCCTAACCGCATCCCAGTTTGGGGGTCGGCCGCAACTGCCGGCAGAATAATGGCGTCGGCAACACCTAGCTCCTTCGGGCCGGCGGCGCTTTCCATCGAAACAGGTTCCAAGAGTCCAAATCGCCCTTTGCTGAAGCCGTCGGTGTAGTAACCCCAGTGCAGCGGCTGTGGCGGACCGGGCGGGCAGACGGGAAGCAGAATTCGTGCTCCGGGAACCGCGTTGGCCAAAGCCTCCACAAAGCCCTGGCCGGGCTCACCATCAGTCGAACTAGAAACGCTTGCACCGGGCTCGTCGCCAGCGGGGACATAAGCGGCGATGACGGGTTTTGTGAGGTCACCGACGGTATTGGATAACCATTCTTGCAACCGCTGTACCAGTGCTTCGTCGTCAAGCATGCGCTCACGCTGCCCCTTGGCGGCGCGTGCGGCGAGTACCTCGTGCCGTGTGCGGGTTTTGAAATCGGACGTGGTTTCGGGAAGCGGAGCCATACCTGCAAACCTACTCTGTCAGGTAGGGGAGCGGCCTCGGTCGTCAGCGCAGGAGAAAATTTCTGATTGACGCGTTGAAAAAAGCGGGGTCAGCCTCCGAGCAAATGGAAGTTATATAGGTATCGTTGCCATTATGGTCTCATCGTCTAAAGAGTCTGGTTCGGACATGACTACTCCGGTTCGAACTGTCATCGTTCCTGCCGCGGGCATGGGTACGCGATTCTTGCCTGCCACCAAGACAGTGCCGAAAGAATTGCTGCCCGTGGTTGATACGCCGGGCATCGAGATGATTGCTGAAGAGGCCGCCGCCACTGGTGCGCAACGCCTGGCTATTGTCACGGCGCCGAGTAAGGATGGCGTGCTGGGGCACTTCGACCCACGCCCGGATCTTGAGCAGACTCTCGCCGAGCGTGGCAAGGACAAAATTGCAGCGAAGGTACGCCGCGCCACCGAGGTCATTCGCGTGGAATCCGTTGTCCAAGATCGACCGCTGGGCCTGGGGCATGCGGTGTTGGTCGCAGAGCCGCTGCTCGAAGACGATGAGGACAGCGTTGCTGTCATGCTTCCCGACGATCTCGTGCTCCCAGTGGGCGTGATGGATCGCATGACGGAAGTGCGCGAGCGCTTTGGCGGCTCGGTGCTATGTGCGCTGGAAATTCCTCACGAAGAGGTCTACAACTACGGTGTCTTCGATATTGAGGACGCCACCCCGGCGGAGTCGGGTGAGCTCGGTGAGAACGCGGCTGATGCTGATGCTTGGGACGATGTGAAGCGAGTCAAGGGCATGGTGGAAAAGCCGGACCCTGCGGATGCTCCATCCAACTTCGTGGCAGTCGGACGTTACTTGCTCGATCGTGCCATCTTCGATGCGCTGCGCCGCATCCCGCGCGGTAAGGGCGGCGAATACCAGCTCACCGATGCAATTGAGCTGCTGATTCAAGAGGGGCATCCGGTTCATGTGGTCGTCCACAAGGGGTTCCGCCATGACCTGGGAAATCCTGGTGGCTTCATTCGCGCTTGCGTAGACTTTGGACTCAGGCATCCGGACTACGGCGAGGGGCTGCGCGAGTATATGCAGCAGCGTCTGGCGCAGGATGAACAGGCTTAAAGCCTTTTTATAGAGGCTGTACTTATCTAGAGGCTTGTACTGAGAAGCTGAATAGCCATAAAGCGCACCGCGGGTTGGTGCCGAGGAAGGTAAAACATGCGTTCTGTGGAAGAACAGTTGGCGGCAATCACCGCGCACGCTGTGATGCCTGATCCTGTGCGCGTTGCTATTTCGGAATCCCTCGGCATGCTGTGCGCTGAAGATGTCATCGCAGAGCAGCCGTTGCCGGGATTCGTGCAGTCAGCAATCGATGGTTATGCAGTGCGCGCTGTCGATATCGTCGGCGAATCTGGTTCTTTACCTCCGGATGCGCGTCAGAGTGATGTTGATTTTCGCGAGGTCGAGCTGCCTGTTGTCGGTGAGGTGACAGCCGGCTCTCACCACCCGATGCGTCTCCAGCCGAAGCAGGCCGTGCGCGTACAAACTGGTGCGCCGCTGCCATCGCTTGCCGACGCTGTCGTGCCCCTAAACTGGACCGACCGCGGTGGCCGTCGAGTTAATGTTCTCCATCCGGTCTACTCCGGTGACTTTGTGCGGAAGGTCGGCGACGACGTGCAGCCGGGTGACGTGGCGGTGTCTTTGGACTCGGTAATTTCGCCGTCGCAGGTTGGATTGTTGGCAGCAGTGGGGCGTTCGAAGGTTTTGGTGCACCCCAAGCCGCGTATGTCCGTGATTTCCATTGGTAATGAGTTGGTCGATGTTGACCGCACGCCAGGCCTCGGTCAGGTCTACGACGTCAACTCCTACGCGTTGGCAGCAGCCGGCCGCGATGCTGGGGCCGAGGTGCACCGAGTGGGTATTGCCACCGGTGAGCCCCGTCGCATCCGGGAAATCATCGAGGGCCAGCTCATTCGCAGTGAGCTCTTGGTCATCACGGGGGCTGTCGGCGGTGCCGCGGGTGAGCAGATTCGCCGTGTGCTGGCTGAATTGGGCGAGGTTGATGTTTCCCGCATCGCTATGCATCCTGGTTCGGTCCAGGGCTTTGGTCTGCTGGGAGATGACAAGATTCCAACGTTCCTGCTGCCGTCGAACCCGGTCGGCGCATTGGTCGTTTTTGAGGTTATGGTTCGTCCCCTCATTCGACTGGCCCTGGGTAAGCGCAATCCTCGCCGCCGCGCTGTCACAGCTCGTGCTGTCGGCCCGATCGAGTCGGCGGAGAAGCGTCGCGGGTATATCCGTGGTCAGCTCATGCGTGACCGTGAGACCGGCGAATACATGGTGCAGCCGCTGGGAGGTTCCGGCGGTGCGCAAGCCCACCTTCTGGCCGGCATGTCGGAAGCCAACAGTCTCATCGTGATTCCGGAAGACGTGCTACACGTGCGTCCTGGAGATGTCGTTGACGTGCTGTTCATGGCGCGCCAAGCCTAACCACACCCCACTACCGCGAGTATCGTTGCTGTGCGTACTTCCCGTCTAATAACCAGTGGCGGCCGAGTCCGCCTGCGTGTGCCAGAGCGAACTGATGCCTCTACATGGCGGGCACTGCGGCTGCGTGATGAGCCCATTTTGCGGCCTGTGGAGCCAACCCTCGACGACGACTGGGATAACGCCCACAAGGTTTCCGTTTTCCGCCGTAACCTTCGCAGTTGGCGTCGTTCAGAGGCGGCGGGGGAAATGTTTGTTTCCACCATTGAGGTAGACGGCCAGTTCGCCGGCATGCTCACGCTCGGAGGCATTACGCCTTTCCCCGTCGCTCACGCCTGGATTGGCTATTGGGTCGGCAGCAGCTTTACATGTGGAGGAGTCGCCACTGCTGCAGTGGCGTTGGCGTCGGATTATGCCAAGAAAGTTGGCGTCCACCGAATTGAAGCGACTGTGTTGGACAGCAATGTCCCGTCGATACGCGTGCTGGAAAACTGTGGGTTCGAGTATGAGGGCGTGGCGCGGGAAGCCTTCCATATGGATGGTGCGTGGCGCGATCATCTGACCTATGCGCGGGTGGGGGAGGACAGTGCAGTGGACCTCATCGTGGCGAGTGGTCGTGCGCAATATGAAGAGGCGGAGAAATACCCACCGCAACGGCGCGCCTGAGTAGTCTGAGCAGCGCACGCCGATAGGGTGATGACAACTCTACTATTGGGCGAGTTCGCTCTAGATACGCTGGCTGCCTTCGTAAATGCCTCTGTGGAAGGGCATGTGGGCGGTGTATTTGGGCCGGGGAGAGACGGCGAAACCCCGGGCGAAGTCGCAAGGAGACGCAGAATATGTCAACTTCTCTGTTGCTGATACTCATCGTTGTACTGTGGCTGTTTGTGCTGGCCCCGCTGGTGGTCAATACGCGCAAGCCGATTCGTCGTACATCCGATGCGCTAGGTAAGACCCGCGTGCTGCATCGTGGTGGCGAGGAGCTGGCCACGACGCGCCGCCGTCCGTCTTTTAAGGAGTCGGACGTGCGCGTGGCCGAAGAAGTCGACGATTCTCTCGAAACCGTTGACGCGCAGGTCGACGATGACTTCGATGTCAGCGACGTGCTTATCGACGACACCGTGGACGAGGCGGCCGACCCGGCCGTCGTCGACGGCGATATCGTCTACGAGCTGGAAGCAGCAGATGCAGAGGAGGAGGCCCCGCAGGCGGATGATTCCGCTACCGAGGAAGCCACTGCTGAGTCTTCTGACCGCTCTGACATGGACGTATCCGATGATGAATCTGCAGACCAGTCGCTACAGGCTGTCGTTGATGACGAGGATGCTGAATCTGACTCCGCCGTCGCCTCCGCCGAAGGTGACGTGGTTCGTGCAGATGAGTCTTCTTCCGATGTGAGCGTTGACGTTCGCCGTCAATTCGTCGACGCCGATGACTTGATGTTCGAAGATGCTGTTGAATCTGACGCTGATTCCGGTGCCGCGGCTGACGCTGAGCACGTTGACGCTGAGGCTCTCTCTGAGACTGAAGAGGAAGCAGACACCGTAGACGAGCAGGCAGAACTCGATGCGACCGTCGAGAACGACAGTGACCACGCTGTCGAGTCCAACGATGACGCAGTCGCTGTCGATGACACCTTGACCGAAGATGATTACGCGTTCGCTGAGAAGCGCCGTGGTCGCGGTGGGTTCGATCCGATTTCGGATGCCCAGTACGCTGAGACTCGCTTTGCTCGCCGCCGCCGTTCTGTTGCTGGGCTGGCAGCGTTTATCGCAGTCACGGTCATCATCGCTGCTTTCGCCGGTGGTTGGACCTGGTGGATTCCACTGGTCGGCGTCGGCTTGATGACCCTGTACCTGGTCAACCTGCGCCGCACCGTGCGTGCAGAGCAGGAACTGCGGGCTCGCCGAATTCGCCGTATGAAGATGGCCCGCCTCGGTGTGCGTAACCGCGAGGATGATGAGCTGGGAATTCCACAGCGACTGCGCCGTCCCGGCGCGGTAGTAGTCGAGCTTGATGATGAGGACCCGGATTTCGCAGATCTGGCCTACACTGACTACCGCTTTGATGACGACGATTACGACGAAATGCCGCAGGCTCGCGTGAGCTAGTCCTGTGAGCTGAGCCGTAGAACAACCTTAAAGTTGTCTGAGCACGTCAGCGCGATTTTTTGTTAGAAACTCGGCCTGTTACGATGTCACTACCTAAGACATGACACACCGGGTGTGTTTGGCGGAAGGCTTCTCCCGAGGGGTTGGGAGAAGCCTTTTTGCATGTTAAAGTCGCTGGCCTTTCGCTGCCGCAGTGCTACCGTGCTTTGACCGTGCCGTCGGGTAGCATGTCCCTCATGGATCGACCGGTAATGCGCGATATCGCGCTCGTGATTCTCCGCCTAATACTCGGAATTATCTTCATCTGCCATGGCTGGGACAAGATTTTTATCACCGGTATTGACAAGACGACCGGTTACTTTGTCGCTGCGAATATCCCGCAGGCGCACTTGACGGTCTGGGTTGTCGCTCTAGTCGAACTGGTCGGAGGCGCGTTGCTGATTCTGGGACTCTTGGCCCCGACGGTGGCGATGGTCTTCATCATTGAAATGATTGGTGCCTGGTGGTCGATGCACCTGGGCAATGGTCTGTTTATCCGTGACAACGGTGCGGAGCTCGTGATGTCACTCATCGGTGGGCTGGTGATGATTTTCGTTTTCGGAGCCGGCCGTTTCAGCTTGGACAGGCAATTCATCAGATAAGACCTCATTAGGTACAACCCCCTTAAGAGTTAAAAGCGGAGGAGATTCCCCGTGGAGTGCGAGGAAATTCGCGCAGCATTGTCAGCTCGCCTCGATGGCGAGCAGGCAAGTATTGCCGATGAAGTCATCGATGCCCATCTTGGGGCCTGCGAGGAGTGCCGAGCTTGGTACGAGCGAGCGGTGCGGCTGAACCGCGCCCTTACGGTTGGGCCTGCCGATGGTATGCCGGAGGTTTCCACGGATGATCTCTCGGAGCGCATTTTGGTCTCCATCGAACCGGAGCGCCGCCGGCGTGAGCGCGCATGGCTGCTCATAGCCGGCACCGCCCGCGGGGTGCTCATTGCGTTGGGACTTTGCTGGGCGGTCTGGGGGATTGCGACGCTGGTAGACGCCTCCGACATGATGACGCTTGGACTTTCCTCGACACAGCCGCAGGACGGTGCAGGAATCGCAACAAGCACGGGAGCGCCTATCGACGGTTCCACTGCCACCGTTGACCCAATGGAGCTCGGAGCACGCCTTGCCATTCAACTCGCGGCAATTCGGCTTGCATTGGCAGTGGGATTGTTCTGGGCTGCTTGGCGGCCGCGCGCTGCCATGGGCATGGCGCCGGTCTACGGTGCCGTCGCCACGTTCAGCATCGGTTTTGGTATTCGTGACATTCTCATCGGTGCCCAGGGAGCATCAGAGATCGCTGGCCTGGCATTGATGTTTGTCTCCGCTTTGACGCTGGCCGTTGTGTGGCTGGGCGGCTATACGCCGACGGCAATCGCACAGGCATGGCGGGCCGCCTCGGGGTTGCCGGTCACAGGCGTGCCACCACAGCGGGACTAGCTCCAAGATGGCAACCAGAACCGCCATTCAAAGTGGTTGAGAGGCAGCGGGTAGCCGGTCAAAATTGGCAGCCAGAACACAAACGCGGTCACCACTAGTGCGGCGTGCGTGCCAACGATTACCAACCCCACCGGCTTACCGCCGGGCCGCCAGTGTGAGAGATCGTCGGCAAGCAGAGCAAAGGCGATGAGTACGAATGGAATCAGCGCGGTGGCGTAGAAAAAGTACATCTGCCGGTCGTAGCCGATGACCCACGGCAGCCACGAGGCGAGGAAACCGATGACGGGCAGCGCGTAGCGGCCGTCGCGGCGGCCGAGCCAACGCCATGTGGCCCACAGGACCACGGGGACCAGCAACCACCAGATGGGCGGGGTGCCAAAGAGCATCATCCAGCCCTTGCACTCCTGGCCGCCACTGCAGGTGGTTTCGGTGGAGTAGTAGAGCATTGGCCGCCAACTGACCAGCCACTCCCAAGGCTTGGACTCCCAAGGGTGTTTGTGGCCATTAGAGGTGGTCAGCTCGGCGTGGAACTTCAGCACGCTGTTTTGGTAGTGCAGGTAGTTCTGCAGGGCCTCGGGAAGCCAGTCGGTGCCGGGGAGTCCCGTATCGCGGTCTTCGGGTGAGACATGGCGATAGACCGACGTTTCTTCGGCGAACCAGGAACGCCAACTTAAGAAGTAAACGCCCAGCGGGACTACCACCAGATCACGCAACGCCGGGGCGGTATCACGGGAGAGTGCGCCGAGCACGGGTTTGTGCGCACCGGCATTCTTGCGGGAGACCAGATCCGTGAAGACGGACCACAGACCGAATGCGGCCATGTAATACAGGCCAGACCACTTCACCCCGGTGGCAAGCCCCAGCATGATGCCGGCGAGCAGTCGCCACCAGCGATAACTGAGATAGGGGCCGAAACTACCTAGCTCCGTGGCGGATTCCAGGCGCTTGCGGGCATCGGCCTGGTCGATGAGAAGTGCCCACGCGGCCGCAGTGATGAAGAAGGTCTGAATCATGTCCAGCATGCCGACCCGGGAGGAGACAAACAGCACTCCGTCGGCAAGCGCATAGAGACCAGCGATACCCACTGCCAACCGCGAGCCGCGAGAGATGCGTCGGACGATGTCCATGAGCAGCAGTATGACCAGCGTGCCACACACCGCCGACATAAACCGCCAGCCCATTGGTGAGTAACCGAAGATCCATTCGCCCAAGGCGATGACCTGCTTGGCCACTGGCGGATGCACAATCAGACCGTAGCCGGGATTGTCCTCAATGCCAGACGAGATGGGGTCGCGGGTGGACTCCAGAATCTGCCATGCTTGCGGCACATAGTGCTTTTCATCGAAGAGCGGGGTGCCATTGTCGGTCTTGGCAGCAAGCCCGATGAAACGGGTTAGCGCTGCGACGATTCCGAGAACCACAAAAGTGGCGGTATCCCATTTGTCCCACCGCCGCAGTGGCGGCAGCGAGGGCACCGGGGGAATCGGGCGCAGGAAACGCTTTTTCGCGCGGCGCTCGGTTTCCGGTGGTGGGGTTAAAGCGGCATCGGTCACGAATGTCAGTTTAAGCTATGGAATCATGACGCATTCGGCATCGAACTTCCAACCGCACGAGAACGCGCCTCTTAGCGAGGCAATGACGCTGGCTCCTGGCATCACTCTGGTGGCAACGCCGCTGGGCAATATCGCCGATGCCTCCGACCGCTTGCGCGGTGCGCTTATCGACGCCGATATCATCGCCGCGGAAGACACCAGGCGGGCACGCAACCTGGCCACAGCGCTGGGCATTTCCCCCAAGGGGAAGTTTGTTTCGAACTTCGATCACAACGAAGAGAGCCGCACTGAGTCGCTGATTCAGGCGGCGAAGGCGGGACAGAAAGTCATTGTGGTGACCGATGCGGGGATGCCGGTGGTGTCGGATCCTGGCCTGGCTGTGGTGGCGGCTGCACATGATGCGGGCGTGCCGGTGTCCTGTGTACCAGGACCGAGCGCGGTGACTACCGCATTGGCTCTCAGTGGTTTGGGTGTCGGCCACTTTTGCTTCGATGGTTTTGCACCTCGTAAACAGGGGGCGCGCCGGGCATGGTTGGAATCACTGAAGACAGAGAAGCGGGCCTGTTGTTTCTTTGAGTCGCCGCATCGGTTGGCTGTTACGTTGGCCGATGCTGCGGAGATTTTGGGTGAGGAGCGGCGCGCGTCGGTAAGCCGTGAGTTGACCAAGCGTTTTGAAGAGACTCGCCGTGCGACGCTGGGGGAGTTGGCGGCGTGGGCGGAGGAAGGTGTCCGCGGCGAAATTACGGTGGTGATTGAAGGCGCGGGGCAGCAGGCAACGGAGGTATCCACGGAGGGCTTGGTTGACCGCGTGGAGGAGCTCGTGGCTGATGGCATGCGACTGAAGGATGCCGCGAAGCAGGTTGCAGCAGAGGCGGGAATGACGAAGCATCGAGATCTCTACCAGGCCGTTTTAGCAGCTCGGGACGAAAATCGTTAACTGATTGTTACTTTGTGGCGGAAAATGTTCAAGCGCACGCCAGTGAACAGGGTAAACTCCGTTATTGGAAGTTTTTTGCAACCCATAAAAAATGAGGAAAACCTGAGAGAATCCACATCCTGAGTTGAAATCCCAGGTCAATGGTGGACATGGTGGAGGAATGACGAATCCACCAGAGCATGAAATACAACAAGAAGTAGGGGAGTCAGTCGTCGGCGAAGTCAGGGCCGACGATTCTCACGCTCCCGTGAACCTCGGGGTTACCATCCCCGCCGTTGTCGCAATTCTGGCAATCATCGTCTGGGGCCTGGCGTGGCCGGATAGTTTCTCTACGTTCGCATCTAGCTCTCTGAACTGGGTCGTGGAGAACATCGGCTGGCTGTTTATCTTGGCCAGTACCGTCTTTGTCTTCTTCATTGTGTCCATCGCGATTTCCAAGTTCGGTCACATCCGCTTGGGCAAGGACAACGAGAAACCCGAGTTTTCCACGCCTAGCTGGATTGCCATGATGTTCGCCGCCGGTATGGGCATCGGTCTGATGTTCTACGGTGTCGCTGAGCCGCTGACCTTCTATCGCGATGGCGTGCCGGGCCACGAGCCGAAGGAAGTCGGTACCGCCATGGCTTCGACGATGTTCCACTGGACTCTGCACCCGTGGTCGCTCTACGCCATCGTCGGTCTCGCAATTGCTTACTCGACCTACCGCCTCGGCCGAAAGCAGCTGATTTCGGCGGCGTTCATCCCGCTCATCGGCGCACGTCGCGCTGAGGGATGGTTGGGCAAGCTTATCGACGCGCTTGCGATTTTTGCCACCGTCTTCGGTACGGCAGCTTCTCTCGGTGTTGGCGTACTTCAGATTTCCGCCGGTTTGGAAATCAACGGGTTCAACGCCATCAAGGGCGCACCTTTGTGGATTGGTCTTATTCTCGTTCTGGGCTGTGCCTTCTTGGCCTCTGCACTGTCGGGCGTGGGCAAGGGCATCCAGTACATCTCGAACTTCAACATGGTTGCCGCAGGTCTGCTGGCTCTGCTGGTGTTGGTCCTCGGCCCTACCGTGGTGATTCTGAACCTGATTCCGACCTCCATTGGCAGCTACCTGGATTCCTTCTTTGAGATGGCCTCCCGCTCCAGTGCTTCCGCTGACGGCACCGCCGGTGAATGGCTCTCTTCCTGGACAATCTTCTACTGGGCCTGGTGGATTTCCTGGTCGCCGTTTGTCGGTATGTTCATCGCACGTATTTCTCGCGGCCGTACTATCCGTGAGTTCGTCTTCACCGTCGTCGCAGTTCCGTCGATTGTCTCTGCAGTGTGGTTCTCCATCTTTGGTGGCACCGCCATTACCCACGAGCAGCAGGGTGCGTCCATCTACGGTGACGGTTCGGCCGAGAGTCAGCTGTTCAATCTGCTGGAATCCTTGCCGGGTGGCGCGATTACCTCGGCTATTGCAATGATTCTGCTGGCTACCTTCTTCATTACCTCGGCGGACTCCGCCTCCACCGTGATGGGCACCATGAGCCAGTTCGGTCGACTCACAGCGTCGCGCACGGTCACTGCTATGTGGGGTATCTTCACCGCTCTGATTGCCATCGTCCTATTGGTCACCGGTGGCAGCGATGCCCTGTCGAACCTGCAGAACATCACTATTTTGGCGGCAAGCCCGTTCGTCATTGTTATCTTGGCGCTGATGGTTGCGCTGGTTAAGGGGCTTTCCGACGATCCGATGTACCTCGATGACAAGGAACAGCGTCAGTTTGCCCTGCGCATGGCTCGTGAGCGCCGCTTGGCGGAAGCGGCCGAACAGCGCGAGCGCCGCCGTGCTCGTAAATTGCGCAATTAGCTTTCCAACAGCAGCGGTGCGGCCTTGGCCTCAATCTCGGCCCATTCGCCCTCGGGTGTAGACCCGATGGTGATGCCACCGCCGATGCCAGCTTCGACCCGAACTCTCCCCGAGTTCGGGTCTTTTGTGTACTCAGCGGTACGAATACCGACATTGAGCTCAAGTGCATCCCCATGGGCCGCACCAATCGCGCCGCAGTGAGCGCCACGGGGTTCGGGTTCCCATTCGCGCAGAAGCTCAATCGCTCGCAGCTTCGGTGTACCGGTGACTGAGGCCGGTGGGAAGCAGGCTTCGATGAGCTCAGCGTGGCTGAGCTGATCGGGAAGTTCCGCGGAAACTGTGGAAAAGAGGTGCCACACGCCCGGTGCCGGACGCACACTGAGCAGGTCTGTGACCTTCACGGTGCCGGTCTTGGCAACTTGACCGAGGTCATGGCGCACCAGGTCGACAATCATGATGTTCTCGGCGACATCCTTGTCGCTGCGCAATAACTCGTTCGGGGACCGGTCAGCGGGAATCGTGCCTTTGATGGGAGTTTCAGTCACGCTTGTGCCTGCGCGGATGAGGAACTCCTCAGGGCTCAGCGAGGCCAGGATTGGAATTCCAACGTCGAGATTGCCGGGCAAGAATGCTGCTCGAGCCGGTTGATACCGCGCCACGCGGGAGGAAAACCACGCGCCGGCGTGGGCTAGTGCAGAGTCGCTCGCTGCCAGCTCCGCGTGAAAGCGTGTGGAAATGCAGGTTTGATACACCTCGCCTGCGGCAATTGCCTCCTTACAGTTTGTCACCGCAAGCTGGTGGTGTTCTCGGTCGCCTTGATCCCACTCCAGTGGTGTGGCCGCGGGGAGCGCGTCGGCACGCGTGTCTTCGTGCGAGTAGTTGATGGCCTCCTGAAGGGCTTGGAAATCCGGATTGAAGGGGTCACCGGTGCCGGGGCCGTCGAAATGCCACGTGCCGTCGTCGGCAAGCAACGCGACGCAGGTAGCGACCCCGTGCGCGCTGGTGCCGGAGTAGGGGCGGAACCCAAAGATCCACGCATCGGGGTCGGGGCTGGTGAAAAGCGCTGCCGACTCGCAGGCAGTGAGCTCGACGTTGGCGGCGAGAACCGCGCGATAACCGAACCAGGAGCCGATGAGTGCGGCGGGACGATGACCGGCAGCGATAAGACGCGCCAGCGCAGTGGTCGCACGCGAAGTGAAGTCAGCAGCCGAGCCGGAGGAGGTAGACCGAGTGGACATAGAACATAATCGTAGTGACTGCGCATGCGTGCGATGATGGTAGGGGACAGTTCATGTGGACTTCATGAGGACTCCGTAAGGGACACAGTTCATCGCGATGGCAGGTCATCTATTACCCTGTTAGATATGTCTCGCATTTTCACAGCAGTTGCGTGGCCGTACGCTAACGGTCCGCGACATATCGGCCATGTTGCAGGTTTCGGAGTCCCCTCGGACGTTTTCGCTCGCTACCAGCGAATGATTGGCAATGACGTGCTGATGGTCTCCGGTACTGATGAGCATGGCACGCCGCTGCTTGTGCAAGCAGAGAAGGAAGGCGTTTCTGTCCAGGAATTGGCCGACCGTTACAACCGCCAGATTGTGCAGGACCTCGCGGGTCTGGGGCTTTCCTACGACCTGTTTACGCGCACTACCACGCGCAACCACTACGCGATTGTCCAGGAGCTCTTCCGCGGGCTCTACGAAAACGGCTACATGGTCAAGCAGACCACGATGGGGGCGATTTCCCCGTCGACCGGGCGCACGCTGCCGGACCGTTACATCGAAGGTACCTGCCCAATTTGTGGCGCTTCCGGTGCCCGTGGCGACCAGTGTGACAACTGCGGTAACCAGCTTGACCCGGCCGATCTGATTGATCCGGTGTCGAAAATCAACGGCGAGACCCCGAAGTTCGTTGAAACTGAGCACTTCTTGCTCGACCTGCCAGCGCTGGCAGAGGCCTTGACCGAATGGCTTCAAGAGCGCAAGGACTGGCGCCCAAATGTGCTGAAATTCTCCCTGAACATCCTGAAGGACATCCGTCCGCGCGCAATGAGCCGCGACATTGACTGGGGTGTTCCGATTCCGCTGGAGGGCTGGTCGGAAAACGGAACCAAGAAACTCTACGTTTGGTTCGACGCTGTCGTCGGTTACCTATCCGCTTCCATCGAGTGGGCCTGGCGCATCGGTGACCCGGAAGCGTGGCGCAAGTGGTGGAATGACCCGGAGGCGCTGTCCTACTACTTCATGGGCAAGGACAACATCACCTTCCACTCCCAGATTTGGCCGGCTGAGCTGCTGGGCTACCGTGGCGAAGGTTCCCGCGGAGGCAAAGTCGGGGAGCTCGGTGAGTTGAACCTGCCGACGGAGGTCGTCTCCTCGGAGTACCTGACCATGTCGGGCTCGAAGTTCTCCTCTTCCAAGGGCGTTGTCATCTATGTGAAGGATTTCCTGGCGGAGTTCGGTCCGGATCCGCTGCGCTACTTCATCGCCATGGCTGGTCCGGAAAACCAGGACACCGACTTCACCTGGGATGAGTTTGTCCGCCGCGTGAATAACGAGCTGGCCAACTCCTGGGGAAACCTGGTCAACCGCACCGTGTCCATGGCTTTCAAGAGCTTCGGTGAGGTGCCAACTCCGGGCGAGCTCACCGACGCTGACCGTGAACTGCTCGACCTGGCTGAGCGCTCCTTCGCCGAGGTGGGTGACGCACTTGCGCTATCCCGTTTCCGCGCTGGTATCACTGCCGCAATGCACCTGGTCGGGGAGGCGAACGCCTACATTGCTGCGCAGGAGCCGTGGAAGCTGGCGAAGGACGAGTCCCAGCGTGAGCGTCTCGCCACTGTGTTGTGGACAGCGCTGCAGGTAGTCAGCGACGCCAATGTCCTGCTGACCCCGTACCTGCCGGAAAGCGCGCAGAAGGTCTTCGAGACCCTGGGTGGCGAGGGCATCTGGGCCGCAATGCCAGAAGTCCAGGAAGTCCAGGACGACATGCCGGTCGAACCGGTCGGCGCAGACTTGCCGGCAGAGGGCAGGAGCTACCCAATCATCACTGGTGATTACGTCAATCAGAAGGCCGCCTGGCATCGCTTCGACATTGAGCCGGGTACGCAGCTTGCAAAGCCGAAGCCGATTTTCTCCAAGCTCGACTCGGAGTTGGCTGAGCACGGCCCTGAGTGGGCACAGGTGAAGTAGGGGCGCAGTAGAGGAATGGGAAAGCGCAAACGCAAAATTGCAGAACCCGCGGAGTATCTCACTCCGCTGTTTGACGCCCACACGCATCTCGCGTCCTGCGGGGCGCAAACTCCGGAGGAGATTGCGGCTCTCATGGACCGTGCCGCCGCAGCGGGCGTCGTCGGAGTTTGCACGGTCGGCGATGGCATGCCGGAAACCGAACTGGCCTTTACCGCCGCACACGCGCACCCCAACGTCTGGGCCGCCGCTGCCATCCATCCGACGCGCGCACACGAGCTTGACGACGACGCCAAGGCCCGTCTGACCGAAATGGCTGCCGACCCCAGGGTTGTGGCCGTGGGCGAGACGGGATTGGATTGGTACTGGTTGGATTCTCTCGACGGCTGCGCGTCGAAGAGCGAACAGCTGGCTGCGTTGCAGTGGCATATGGAGCTCGCAGCAACCGTCGGCAAGCCGTTGATGATTCATAACCGCGACGCCGATGAAGATCTGATGGCGGCGTTGGACGGCTATGAGAACACGGTCATCTTGCACTGCTTCTCCTCGCCCATTGAGGTTGCCCGCGAGGCCATTGCGCGCGGTTACCTGCTGAGTTTTACCGGAAACGTGACCTTCAAACGCAATGATTACCTGCGGCAGGCTGTGGCTGAGGCGCCGGCGGAGCAGCTGCTGGTGGAAACCGATGCCCCCTACATGACCGCGGAGCCGTTCCGAGGTGCGCGCAATGAGTCAACTTTTATCGGTCATCAGGCGCGTGCGATGGCTGCGGCCCGAGAAATCGGGGCGGAGGAGATGGCGCAGATTTTGACGGATAACGCACGTCGGGTGTACGGCATTTAAGCACGTGTCGGCGTATTGTCGCCCTGAGCTGTGGAAATGCAGCCGGGGCGGTTTGTTGTATTTCCCGTCACTTTTATCGATATATTTTAGACAACACTGAATCTTTACCGTACTGTTACAAACTGTATTTCTTTCATCTGATAGCTGCCCATCCTCCGAAAGGCTGTGACGAACCCCGTGAGTGCTGCGAAGAAGCGTCATCTCAATCGTGCTAACGACGGAGTCTCCACTTCGTCCAAGATCGCTGCTGGCGGTCTGGTCGCTGCTGTTGCTCTGGGTGGCACTGTCGCAGCATCCAACTACGACACCATCACCGTCGAAATTGACGGCAAGGTCGAGCAAATTGCAACCTGGTCCAAGGATGACAAGGCCATTTTGGAGAAGGCTGGTGTCGAAACCACCGGCGGAGACCTGGTTCAGCGTCAGGGCGACCTCACGGACGGCGGCAAGCTGGTCTACCGCTCTGCCAAGCCGGTCACGATGATTGTCGATGGCAAGCCGCAGGAGCACAAGACCAATGCCATCACTACCGATGAGCTGATTGAAGGTCTGAAGAAGCAGGGGCTCATCTCCGATAAGGACAAGGTCGAGGTCGAAAAGGGCGAGATTTCCGCTAAGGGGGTCGAACTCGACGTCGTTCGTGCCAAGAATATTGTGCTTCACGACGATGCCAAGGACATCGACCTGACCGTCCCGGCTATGACCGTCGGTGATGTACTGGCACAGCGTGGCATTGAGCTGCGTGAAGACGACACCGTTGAGCCGGGTCTGGATGCGCCGGTCACTGAAGGCATGCGCATCGCGCTGTCTCGTCTGATTGATAAGACCATCACCGAGACTGAGGAAATTCCAGCTCACGAGAACATCATTGAAGATGATTCGATGTTCGAAGACGAGCGCATCGTTGAGCAGGAGGGTGAGCCGGGCCAGGTAGAACGTCAGGTCAAGGTCACCTCTCGCGACGGCGAAGAGCTCGGACGCGAGGTCCTGGAAGAAAAGGAGCTAAAGGCTCCGGGTATCTCCACTATCCGCCAGGGCACTAAGTCTCGCATCGCAGCTCCGGCCGCTGGCTACGGTGTGTGGGATCAGCTGGCCCAGTGTGAGTCCGGCGGTGACTGGGCTATCGATACCGGTAACGGTTTCTCCGGTGGTCTACAGTTCACCGATTCCACCTGGGCAGCTTACGGCGGTACTGAGTACGCACCGCGCGCATCGCAGGCTTCCCGCGAGCAGCAGATTGCTGTCGCTGAGCGCGTCCAGGCTGGTCAGGGTTGGGGTGCATGGCCCGCTTGTACCGCTTCCATGGGGCTTCGTTAAAGCTAGTTCAGACTAGCCAAACGAGCTAAACCTATTTTTTCTTTTGACCCCGTAGTATCTAACTGTGACTAAAGCAGAAGTTTCTTTCCTGGGGCCGGTCGAAGTACGTGACCTGGCGGCGCAGTTGGATATTGTCCCGACGAAGAAATTGGGGCAGAACTTCGTCCACGACGCCAACACCGTGCGTCGAATTGTCGCTGCGGCGGACTTGCCGGAGGATTCCTACCCTGTTGAGGTCGGTCCCGGCTTGGGCTCGCTGACCCTGGGATTGCTCGAACACTGCGGCCGTGCCGCGGCTGTCGAAATCGATCCGCGGTTGGCGGAGCGTTTGCCCCAGACAGTCGCCGAGCGCGCCGAGGGCTGTGAACTCGAGCTCATTGAGAAAGATGCGCTGAAGGTCAGCCGCGAGGACTTTCAGACCTCGCCGGATGCACTGGTGGCTAACCTTCCGTACAACGTTTCGGTACCGGTACTGCTGCACATGCTTGCCGAGCTCCCCACCATCCGCCGCGTGCTCGTGATGGTGCAGTCTGAGGTCGCTGACCGGCTGGCGGCTCAGCCGGGCTCCAAGATTTACGGCGTCCCCAGCGTCAAGGCCGCCTACTACGGCACAGTGCGTCGCGCCGGTGCCATTGGTCCGCACGTCTTTTGGCCGGTCCCGAAGGTTGATTCCGGGCTCGTTCGCATTGACTGCTACGCCCGCTCCGACGCTCCTGAGAACTCCAATGCCGCCGATGCCCCCGAGGCTCCGTGGGAGATTTCGCCGCAGTTCCGCGCGCGACTTTTCCCGCTTATCGACGCTGCTTTTGCGCAACGCCGCAAGACCCTCCGTGCGGCCCTATCAGGGATTTACGGATCTGGTGCCGCAGCCGAAGAGGCGCTTATGGCAGCGGGGATTGACCCCAAGCAGCGAGGAGAGAAGCTCGAAATTGCTGATTTCGTTCGCCTCGCTGAGGTCTCACGAGACCAGCGCTTTTAACAAAGGACAGGCGATCGTTCCTCATGCACCGTGACGACAACCCCAACAGGGCCGAAATCGGCCGGCGCGAACCGCGCGGCCTGGCTTGGACTAAGTTCTGGCCTGACGACGACGGCTGGGTGTGCAACTGCATAGTTTTCCGAGGCGACCGCTTGCTGCTTCTGCTGCGTGAATACGAGGGCTTCCTCGGGGGACAGTGGGATTTGCCCGGTGGCAAGCTCGACGCGGGGGAGGAGCCCGCGGAGGCCGCTGTGCGCGAACTGCGTGAAGAGGCCGGCCTGCGCGCAGCGGAGGTCAGCGAATTTGCCCACTATTCCAATCCGGACTTGGGCGGGGAGAATTTCCGCTTCCACACGGTGACCTTTCTAGTACGCGAGGCTGACGACACGCAGAATGTCCAGCTCAGCGGCGAGCATCCGGAGTTTAAATGGGTAACCCGAGAGCAGTTCGATGAGCTGCCGGTGGCCTGGTATGTCCGGCGTGTGCTTGGCAAGGTCGAATGGGGCACAATAAATACTCATCATGGCGAATCTGATTAATTGCGAGAATATTTCTAAGTCCTTCGGGCTCAAGACTCTGCTCGACGGCGTCAGCCTCGGCGTTCAAGAGGGCGACCGCATCGGTGTTGTCGGTTTGAACGGTGGCGGCAAGTCCACACTGCTGAAGATTCTGGCAGGCGTGGAGCCAGCGGACTCCGGACGTATTTCGCGAGCCAACGACATGACCATGGCGCATGTCACCCAGGGCGCCGAGCTCGACCCGAATTCCACCGTGTTCGAGTGCGTCATTGCACCGCTGGGACTCGCTGAACACGAGTGGGCAGGAAATGCTTCCATCCGTGAGGTCCTCGATGGCATCGGTATCAATGACCTCGGTATGGATACCAAGGTCGCCAATCTCTCCGGTGGTGAGCGCCGTCGCGTTAACCTGGCGGCCGCACTGGTCCGCGATCTTGATCTGCTCATTCTCGATGAGCCAACCAACCACCTCGATATTGAGGGTGTGCAGTGGTTGGCCGATCATGTTCTTTCGCGCCGGGCAGCCCTGGTCGTCGTCACGCACGATCGTTGGTTCCTGGATACCGTTGCCACGAAAACGTGGGAAGTCCACGACGGTACCGTCGATTTTTACGATGGCGGTTACAACGACTGGACGTTCGCGCGTGCCGAGCGTGCGCGCCAAGCCGATGCCGCCGAGCAGCGTCGCCAGAACCTTGCGCGTAAGGAACTCGCGTGGTTGCGCCGGGGTGCGCCGGCCCGCACCTCGAAGCCTCGCTACCGCATCGAAGCAGCTGAGGCTCTCATCGCCGATGTCCCGGCGCCGCGTGATTCCGTGGAGCTGATGGCGTTTTCGCGGCGTCGACAGGGCAAGGTGGTCGTAGAGCTAGAGCATGCGTCCCTGGAAACGCCCGATGGTAGGGAATTGCTTAACGACGTCACGTGGCGTCTGGCCCCCGGCGAGCGCATTGGCCTGGTCGGTGTCAACGGCTCGGGTAAGACGACCTTGTTGCGCGCATTGGCGGGAGACTACCCCTTAAGCGATGGCAAGCGGATTGAGGGCAAGACGGTGCGCCTGGGTTGGCTGCGACAGGAGCTCGATGATTTGCCGCTGGATATGCGTGTGCTCGACGCTGTGGAGGACGTGGCGACCTACATTGACCTGGGCAGGAAGCAGATTAGCGCCTCGCAACTGGCGGAGCGACTGGGTTTTTCCCCGAAGCGGCAGCGCACTCCAATTGCAGACCTCTCCGGTGGTGAGCGTCGCCGCTTGCAACTCACACGCGTGTTGATGAGTGAGCCGAACTTCCTGCTGCTCGACGAGCCGACGAATGACCTGGATATTGACACGCTGCAGGAATTGGAAGATCTGCTGGACAATTGGCCGGGCACACTGGTGGTCATCTCTCACGACCGCTACCTGATTGAGCGTATTGCCGACTCGACCTGGGTCCTCTTCGGCGATGGCGAGCTGACGAACTTGCCTGGCGGGATTAGTCAGTACCTCCAGCGTCGCGCACAGCTGGCCGACTCGGCCGCTAGTGGCGGTGCCTCTCAAGCAAATGCCGGTAGTCCGCAGACCCGTGGCGCAGCTTCAGAGGAGGATACCTCGAAGCTCTCGGCCGCGGAAGCTCATGCTGTCCAGAAGAAGATGAGTGCCCTGGAGCGGAAGATGGCGAAGCTCAGCCAGCAAGAAAGTGAACTGCATGCGCAGATGGCGGAAGCGAGTGCTGATGTAGCCAACTTGGACACACAAAAGCTGGCGGACCTCGATCGCCGTGCTGCGGAGGTGGCTGAGCAGAAGGCAGAGCTGGAGATGGAGTGGCTGGAGCTAGGGGAGCAGCTCGAGGGCTAGCACCTCACTTCAGCTACTAGCCGAACACCCTAGGTATGAGCCGGGTACTCGTGGTCAGCGTGCCCGGTTCTTTCAATCTGCACCGTGGCGTGTTCAATCCCGTGGACGTCGTGAAGCAGTGCCTGCGCACGGTCGAGTAATACGTGCTCGTCGCCATCAGGGAGCGTGTCGCAGCGCACGAGGTGGACAGAAGCCAACAGGTCATTGCCATTGAGGGACCAGACGTGGAGGTCGTGGACATCGGCCACTCCATCCAGATCAGACAGGTCAGCAGTAATTTTCTCGGTGTCGACGCCCTCCGGGGTGTACTCCAGCAGCACGTGAAGGCAGTCGCGCACCAGAATGGCAGCGCGCGGGACAATGAAGAGCGCAATCACGATAGAGACCACCGAGTCGATGGCCGTCCAACCGGTGTATGCAATAGCGATAGCGGAGATAATGACGGCGACCGAACCAGCGGCGTCGACAAGCACATGGAGATATGCGCCGCGGACGTTGACGCTTTCCTTGGCAGCACCCGCGAGCAGAAACGCCGCAATAACGTTGGTCAGCAGGCCTATGACCGCGATGATGAGCATCGACATGGTCTGAATTTCAGATTGTTCCACTGACCCGAATCGCCGGATTGCGCCCCAGAGAATCACAGCGGCAATGATGAAAACTGTCAGCCCGTTGACGAGAGCAGTCAGAACTTCAACACGACGGTACCCGTACGTCGCGCGGTGATTGGCTCCGCGCTGGGCGATAGCCAAACCGGCGACCGCCATAAGCAAGCCCGCGGAGTCCGTCACCATATGGCCGGCATCTGCCAGCAGCGCCAGTGAACCCGAAACCAAGCCACCGATGAGCTCGGCGAGAAAAACGACAAGAGTTAGACCCGCAGCCGCGAGCAGGCGGCGGGCAGGAGTATTCGCGGGGTCAAAATGAGCGTGGTCATGGCCGTGACCGTGGCCGTGTGAATGACCGTGGCCGTGTGAGTGGCCAGAGTGTTCAGTCGTGTCCATAACCCCTAATGATAACAGGGTTATTCAGCCTCCGGAAGATAGCTGTCAGCCCACGCATAAATCAGGTCAGCGGCACGCGCAGCGGACTTAGCGCGAGTGAGCAAGTGGTCCGCGCGATCCAAGCTCATCAGGGATTTTGGATAGCGAGATACCTGGAAAATTTTCTGTGCACTGTCGATACCGACGGTTTGGTCGGTCGGGGAGTGCAGAATCAGAAGCGGCTTGCGCAGCTGGCTGAGATAGACCTCCGGGTTGTAGTCCGCCAACACTTCCAGGAACTCACGGGAGATGGGAATGCCACGACCTTCAATCTGCAGAACCTGCGTGCCGTGCTCATCGACCGTCGAAATGTCCCCGGCGATGCGCACAATCGAGTGTGCCGGATCGAAGGGTGCACCGATTGTCGCTACCGCCTTGACCTTCGGCATATCGTGGCCGGCGTTCAGTGCCGCTGCGCCACCGAGCGAATGCCCAATTAGCAGTGACGGCGCCTCGAATTCTGCCTCCATGAACTTGTAGGCAGCCTTGAGGTCATCAATGTTGGTCTGGAACGTCGTCTCGCCGAAATCGCCAGTGGACTGCCCAAGGCCAGTGAAGTCGAACCGGAACGCTGCAATGCCCTTCTTCGCCAGCGCCTTACAGGTGCGTGACGCGCCGGGCACCATCCGATTACACGTGAAGCAATGACCAAATAGCGCCCACGCGCGTGGCTTACCGTCCGGCAGATCAATCGATGCAGCTAGAGTCTCGCCTGTCGATCCCGTGAATTTTAGGTGCTTTGTTGGCATAGGTTATATCCGCGTCTCAGTGTGTGCTCAATGTGTGTACGTTTTCGCTTTACGACGCCCGTTGTGGTGGCGACCGTACGCAATATTAAGCCCGGGTGCCACAAATAAGTGAGGGATTGGGCGAAAAATTCGACCAATCCCTCAATCTCCTAGTGGCTGTGAGTTAACGCACCGGAACCCCTGGCCCCAGCGGAATGCCCGCGAGGTACCACACGACAAAGAATAGGAACCAGCCCACCATCATGCACAGCGAGTACGGGATAGCCAGCGACATCAGCGTGCCGACCCCCGCAGGCTTGTAGTACTTCTGCAGGAAGGTCAGTGCCAGCGCAAAGTACGGCGACATCGGTGTAATGATGTTGGTCGGGGAGTCACCAATACGGAATAGCTGCTGGGAGACCTCCGGGGAGACGTTGACGTACATCAGCATCGGCACTACGACCGGCGCCATCAACGCCCACTGTGCGGAGCCCGAGGTAATCAGCAGGTTGAGAACAGCCACCATCAGGACGAAGGCAGCAAAGAGCAACAGCGGCGGCAGATCCGCCTTGGTCAGGAATTCGGAGCCCTTGATAGCGGTCCACTGGCCGATATTGGACCACTTGAAGTAGGCCGTGAACTGCGAAACAGCGAAGAAGAGCACCATCATTGTGGTCAGTGTGCCCAGGCCACGTTCCATGAAGGCGGGCACATCTGCAGAGGAGGTGATGGTCTTGGCGCCGATGCCGTACGCAATACCGACCACGGCGAAGAAGAGGGCAATGGACACCACGACGTCGGTAAGCAGCACGGAATTCAAGATGCCGTCGCCTTCGCCGCGCAGAGGCGAACCCGGGATGAACAGAGCGGCGAACCACAGCGCAAGGAAGATAACAGCGGCGATGTTGCCGTAGCGCAGGCCATGGCGTTCGGAGTCGTTTAGAACGAGCTTATCGCGGCCGCTGTTGGAGCTGCTAGACGCGGTGTCCTGCTCCTTTTTCTTAGCGTTTTCCTCAGCAGCCTCCTCCGAAGCGCCCGGCTTAGTGAACTCGGCAGCTTCGTGGTCAATATGATCGTCGTGGATGGTCTTTGCCACGTGCTTGGTGATGAACAGCTCAGTAACAGCCGTAATAATCAGAGCCAGCACAATGGACGAAGCCATGGTGAAGAAGTAGTTGGCCAGAGGTGAAACCACGTATTCCGGATCCACGAAGTGCGCCGCATGCGTGGAGATACCCGCCAGCAGCACATCGGTGATGTTGAGCACCAGCGACGAATTGAACCCGGCTGACGAGGCGGCAAAGGCGACCATCGCACCGACAATGGGGTTACGACCAACTGCGGCGAATGAGGCGGCACCCAGCGGAATGAGAATCACGTAGACGGCATCAGAAGCGATCGAACCAGTCACGCCGGCCAGTGCGACAATGAATGTCAGCAGGACAGGGGAGTGCACCTTGGAAATTGCCGCGCGGATTGCCGAGCCGATGTAACCGGAGTACTCCGCAATTGCGACACCGAGCATGCACACCAGAATCAGGCCAACTGGTGCGAAGTCCGTGAAGTTCGTTACCGCCTCAGAAACCATCTTTTGCAGGTACTCTGCGGTAGCAAGGCTTTCCACCTCGATGATGTCACCCGACGCGGGATCCTTGGCCTGCATACCCGCAGCCTCACCGAGCCACGAAGAAACGATGACTACACCGGCAAGAATCACGAATAGCCAAAATGGATTTGGCAGTGCGTTGCCGATACGTTCCAGTGTTGCTAGGAACCCCTTTGGCTTCGGTGGCGCTTTGTCCGGTTCCAACGTTTTTGACTGTCCCATATATATAAAGATCCCTCTGTGTTAGACGTTGGTAAAAGGTTAGGGGAAAGTAAGTTGCGTCACAACGTAAAAGGCCAGAGGCATATGTATGTCGGGTGCGAGCAGGCGCATAAGGGAAAGTTAAGGGAATAGCTAGGGAATAGCTGTCGTGCACCTTCTTCGACTAGAGTTAAGCAGGTTATGGGCAAGAAGAAGTCGAAGAAAGAAAAGGTCAGCGCCAACAACGCGGTGGTGGCCACCAATCGTCGTGCCCGCCATGACTACAACATTCTGGACACCTACGAATGCGGTGTCGTTCTCGTGGGCACTGAGGTCAAGGCGCTGCGCGAGGGCAAAGCATCGCTTAACGACGCCTTCGCGACCATCGACGACGGCGAAGTGTGGCTCCGCGGGCTGCATATCCCGGAGTACTCCTACGGTTCGTGGACTAATCACTCACCGCGTCGCTCGCGCAAGCTGTTGTTGCACCGCAAGGAGATTGACACCCTGTGGGGCAAGGTCCGCGATGGCAACAACACGCTTGTGCCCCTGAAGCTGTATTTCACCGACGGCCGCTTGAAGGTCGAGCTCGCACTCGCCCGCGGTAAGCAGGACTATGACAAGCGCCAGGACATCAAGCGCCGCACGGAGGAGCGCGAAGCTACTCGTGCGCTGGGCCGCCGTGTAAAGGGCATCAAGGGGTAGAAGAGGCCTCTATTAGAAGGGGAACTCAGTCGCATCGACTGGGAGGATGAGCAGGCCAATGACATTTTCGTGACGGTCAAAGGCAACTCGAGCCATCCACTCGCCGGCCTCATGCTTGAGGGTGGTTATGACGAGGCTAGTGCCGAGAATCTTCGACAGTAGTTTCTGCGAGGTCGGTGCCTTAGTTCTGGTTCCCCCGAGGCTGGTGACTTGGGTGTCGTCGAAAGATTCGAACGCGCCAGTCTCGGTGAGAACATCTGTCCATGCAGAGTAGATGGTGGACCAGGGGAGGTCCTTTCGGAGCTTTGGCGAGATCATGTTGACGGTTTCTGTTTCTTCACCGTTGATGATGTGGCGAAGGAATTTTTCGCCGAGCTCGGCGATATGAGTAGTTTTTGTGGCAGTCATTAATTCTCCTGATACGGGGTCTGGGACACTTCCGAACCGCTTGAATGCCGCCTGCCGGGAGATATTGAGTGCATTTCCAATCTCTGCCCATGAGTGGCCCGCTGCGCGAGCCTGCGCCACGGCATCCTCAAGTTCTTGTTCGGCAATGTTCTTTGCTTGCAGTCGGTGACGGATTGTCGTCAATGGATCCATGACTGCAGTCAACCATAGGTTGACGCCAGTGTCAACCCGGAGTTGACGACCGTATTGGGTTGCTGGCTTTTATGACGAGGTTTGTTGACTTTTCTCGTCGTAAAGCGTTATTCTTGAACATCCTTTGAGTGCTACGCACATTCCCGCGCTCGAAGGCGTTGTATGGGGCTGACATGGTTTCGACACCGTACAGTGAGCCAGGGGAAGCGTGCCGGTGCAGGCTAGAGACCACCGTTTAAGCGTCGTAGCAACTGATTAAGCGCCGAGAACACTCAGCGCGACTACGCTCTCGCTGCCTAATTAAGCGACTAGCGTGTCTGTCAGACCGGGCTTGCCCTTTGGTCCGGACCCTGGCATCGACTTAAAAGGGCTCGCCCGATGGGTGTGCCGTAAGGCTCATCGGGGATCTTCTTACTTGCGGCTGGGCCCGTCATTCGGACATGTTTGCCTGAGCCGAAGGGTCGAGTAGAGGCGATCGTGCGAACTGCGCACGGAGAAGCCCTGGCGAGTTGGCGGTGGACCCGAGTTCAATTCTCGGCAGCTCCACAGATTAAAATCCCCGGTCATTACGGCCGGGGATTTTGCTTTTATATTTTTTATATCGTGTAGTCGCTTTTCCCATCATCCGTCAATGGAACGCAGACAATTCGGATCCAAGCCTCCAAGTCGGCGGCAGATTCGCAGTACCAGAAGATTATTGCACTACTGCAGGAGGTTATCGACTTAGCAACAATTCTCTACGCCCTCCGCGCGCTGAAGGGAAGAGAACGCATTAAGGTCACTGCAGAGGCGGACGTGGTGGAAGCGAAAGTGTAAAGACTGGGCCCGCGGCGGCAACAGACAGCAAAACCCTCGACCACACTTTTCAAAGCGGGACCGAGGGTTTTTACATTCCAAAACGCCTGAGCGGCGTCGGGCAACCTTAGAAGGTGCTCTTGTAGACGTTGGCGATGGTGGTGCCAGTAACTGCCGAACCGTGGAAGGTCGGGTGGTTGGTCATGTTGTAGGAAGCAACGTCAGTATCCAGAATTGCCGAGACTTGACGCTCACCGTCCGGGCCGCACATTGCGACATCGATGTTGGCAATGTTCTTCATGTTGACGAAACCGATGCCGGACTCATTTGCAGCGCGCTCCTGACGGTTCTGCAGAGCCATCTCAAACTGGTGCATGCCGGCAGCCGGAATGTGCGGTGCAAAACCTGCGGCGTTGACCGGGCAAGCGTAGTGAGTCGGATCATTCGAGGTGAAAGCTGGGTAGCCAATCAGCATGACGCGAGCAGTTGGGTTAGCGGCCTTGATTTTCTGCACCGCGGCAACAACGTTGGTGGTGTACAGGTCATCCTGAACCGGCATTGGCAGCACAGCGCCCTGCATTGCGTCATTGGCGCCAACGTAGATGGTCACCAGCTGGGTAGCCGGGCCGAGGGAGCCCTGGGCGATAGCGTTGTCAACCTGGCCCATCAGGGACTTCTGCGGCTGAGTCGGCATGAAAGCGGTAGTGCCGTTGCAGGAGTAGTCGTGCAATTCAAGGCCAGTCTCGCGAGCAACGTGAGAGCCGATGTTCGAAACCGAAATTGGGCAGCCACCACGGCCCGGCACGGCCGGATCGGACTGGCCCGGGTTAGCAGCGAAGGAATCGCCGAAGGCAACGTAGTTACCAGTAGGAAGAGCGTTGGCAACACCACCAGTCAGGAGGGAGGCTGCCAGCGCAGAAGCTGCAGCTGCCGAGGCTGCTGCACGGCGAACAACGTTGTTCTTCATAATTAAAAACCTCTTAGTTGAAAACCAATAGAAGGAAAAACTCGCGCTACACTCGCGATTTCTTCGCCACATTCGCCCGTCCCTGGAAGAATCCGAGTCCAACAGAACCAAGTCCAACAGAACCCTGAGCGGAAACTTAGAGACGCGCCTTTATCACTTTGTTATACAACTAGGTTCTAGTCCTGATGTCAACCGGAATCAGCTAGTTATAAGGATATTCGGCGCTTTCAACGCCTCTTGTTTGTCTCTTGTCGCTGGTAGGTGGAGTTATGAGTTACTTCCGAACGTGGAGTACAGCGCAGCGATGACACCATCGGCTACCCCAGAACCATCTTTTAGCTCAATCTCATCTTCAGCAAAGGGGCCACGCTCATCCAGTTCTGCTTCTGTGGGGCGCGGCTGAATCAGCGTTAGGTGTGGCCCCTCACTGATAACGCCACTGAAAAGACGTGCCTGACGAGCCGCCTCGCCATCCGCCTGTGCCCGCACCTCGTCTACGGATGCTCCCTCAAAACTGTCCGCCTGCTCCGGGGAAAGGACTATAATTTCCTGCGCTAACACGGCACCGACGACACCTGCTGGCCACGATGTTCGAGCGATAAAGTCCGCCAACTCAGGGCTACCACCTTCAATTCCCTCGGGGAGAGGCTCCTGCGCAACGACAGTCAGCGGGGCGCTGTCAATCAGCTCGTCGGCAAGCACGTCGGCAAGCGCGGCGGTGGGGACGAGGGCGAAGAGACTCGGAGCACGGTCCCAACCTTCGGCGTGGACGTATTCGACAGCCTCGCGCACGGCGCGATTGAGTGCCTGCTGGCTGAGATGAGTCTGTGTGCCGTTGTTTTCGCTCATGACGCTTGACGACGCCCCTTTCCTGGCAACGCTGTTTAAACAGCATCCTTAGTCAATTGTTAGGAACTTTATTTAGAGTAGATGACAGATAAGCGTACGTTCGACTTGCCAGCTCGCTGGTAAGTCAAGCTCAACTTGAACAGGAGAGACGTTGTCTCTAAACCAGACTCGACCGAGACGATCGGCGGGTGGCCGCCCGGGGTGGCTGGCAATTACCGTGTTGGTGATTGCCGCGCTGACCTTTGTTATTCCCATCGCCGTCAATTTTTATACGGACTTTCAGTGGTTCGGTGAAGTGGGCTATCGAGGGGTATTCGCCACCACGTGGCTCACTCGTATTGTCCTGTTTATCACCGTAGGCCTAATAACGGGTGCACTGACATTTCTATCTATGTGGCTGGCGTGGCGCTCGCGTCCCGTCGACCTCGGGCTGACGGATCCACGCAGCCCGCAGGCAGTGTACCGACGGATGGCTGAATCTGGTTCGAAGTCGATGTTCACCACGCTGCCCGTTGTATTCGGCGTACTCGGTGGCCTTGTGGGGCAGGGCAATTGGCAGACGGTGCAGCTGTTCTTAAACCGGCAGTCCTTCGGTGAGACTGACCCGCAGTACGGCAAGGACTTGGGCTTCTATGCATTCCAGTTGCCGCTGTGGTCGTACATCGTTTCGACGCTGGTTGTCCTGGTAGTTATTGCGTTCCTGCTGTCGCTGGTGACACATTACTTCCTTGGTGGCATCCGCCCAGGTAACCCGACTACAGGGGAGAAGACCCGCGTTTCCAATGCGGCTCGTGCGCAGTTGGCGTGCTGGGCCGGTGTTTTCATGCTGCTCAAGGCTGTGTCTTACTGGCTGGACCGCTATGAGCTGCTGAATAACAAGCAGAAAACCTTCACCGGTGGTTCCTACACCGATATCAATGCGCTGCTGCCGGCAAAGATTACGCTGCTGGTCATCGCAATTGTCGTGGCCGCTGCATTCTTCGCTTCTATCTTCCTGCGCAACCTCTCCATTCCGGCGTTTGCCACAGTGCTGATGCTGGTCTCCGCGGGGCTGATCGGCGTGGCCTGGCCGATGGCAGTTGAGCAGTTCTCGGTTAACCCGAACCGCGCTTCCAAGGAACGTGAATACATTGCGCGCAACATTGAATCGACGCGCTACCACTACGGGCTTACCGACGACAAGGTGAAGGTCGAGCGCGACTGGGGCGTTCCGGCTGAAAAGGAAGGCGATAAGGAGGCAGCAAAGGAAGGTGCGGATTCGATTTCGCGCGATGCCGCGACATTGGCCAATATCCGAATCCTGGATCCGGAGGTCCTGCCGCGTACTTTCACTCAGCAACGTCAGCTGAAGAACTTCTACGGTTTCTCCGATCCGCTTGCCATTGACCGCTACCAGATTGATGGGGAGTCCCGTGACTTCATTGTCGCTGCTCGTGAGCTGAACCCGCAGACTCTGCAGGGCAACCAGACTGACTGGATTAACCGTCACACGGTCTACACTCACGGCAATGGTTTCGTTGCTGCGCCGGCTAATAAGGTTGACGAGGTTGCCTCCGAGTCCGGTTCCGCCCGCGGTGGTTACCCGCTGTACACCGTGGCTGACCTGTTCGAGTCCGAGGACCCGAACGGCATGAACCTGAACCTGAAGCAGCCGCGTATCTACTACGGTCCGGTTATCGCCAACAGCGATGCCGACTACGCGATTGTCGGTGGCAATGGTGACGGCAAGGACTACGAGTACGATGCTGACGGCCGAAACTTCACCTACGACGGGGAGGGCGGTGTTGGCGTTGGCGGACTTGCCAGCCGCATGATTTTCGCCACCCGTTACCAGGAACTCAACATCCTGCTGTCCGACCGCATTGGGTCGGACTCCAAGATTATCTACAACCGCGATCCGCGTGACCGTGTTCAGAAGGTCGCCCCATGGCTGACTACCGACACCAAGACGTACCCGGCTGTAGTCGATGGCCGTATGAAGTGGATCGTCGACGGCTACACCACGCTGGCCAAGATGCCGTACTCCCAGCGCATGAGCCTCCAGGAAACCACGCAGGACTCCATTAACCCGGATGGCACTCCACGCCCGCTGCCGAACAGCGAGGTCAGCTACATCCGCAACTCGGTCAAGGCAACCGTTGACGCCTACGATGGCACCGTTGAGCTCTACGAGTTCGATGAGAAGGATCCGGTGCTCAAAGCTTGGGAAGGTGTCTTCCCGGGTGTGGTGAAGCCGAAGTCGGAGATTTCCGAGGAACTGCAGGAGCACCTGCGTTACCCGGAGGACTTGTTTAAGGTTCAGCGCGAGCTGATGGCCAAGTACCACGTCAGCGATCCGGGCGTGTTCTTCGCCAATGACTCCTTCTGGTCTGTCCCGTCCGACCCGACCGCACCGGAAGACAAGAACCTCTCTCAGCCGCCGTACTATGTTGTCGCTTCCGATCCGGAGAGCGGCAAGCCGAGCTTCCAGCTGATCTCGGCATTCCGTGGACTGGAGCGTGAGTTCCTCTCCGCTCAGATGAGTGCTTCCTCCGAGCCGGAGACCTACGGCCAAATCACTATTCGTGCCCTGCCGACCAACACCCAGACCATGGGTCCGCGTCAGGCGCAGGACACGATGATGTCCGCAGATGAGGTCGCCCAGGACCGTACCCTGCTCGAGGGTACGAACGTGGTCACCAACGGTAACCTGCTGACGCTGCCGGTCGGCGATGGCGAGATTCTCTATGTCGAACCGGTCTACACCCAACGCAAGGGGCAGGAGACCGCATTCCCGAAGCTGTTGCGTATTCTCGTCGCTTACCGCGGCCAGGTGGGCTACGGCGCCACGGTCACTGAGGCTCTGAGCCAGGTCGGTATCGATGCTTCCGCCGCGACCAAGGTCCGCGGTGAGGAAGAGACTGACGATCAGCCGGCGGATAAGGACAAGGACGCCGCCGACGCTGAGTCCGACGACGAGGCACCGAAGGAAGAGCGCAAGGTTGATGTCGCCGCGCGTGACGACGCCGCTCGCCGTATCTCCGACGCGCTAAAGAAGCTTAACGACGCCCAGAAGAACGGTGACTACGCAGCCCAGGGCCAGGCACTTGCCGAGCTCGACCGCGCTGCCGCTGACTACCAGAAGGCCAACGGCCAGTAAGGTTTACAGAGAGTAAGGCTTGCAACGGGAGATTAGCCGAGAATCATAGGTTCTTATGGTTCGCAGAGTCCCCAGGTTGTAGCGAAACTGGCTATGACCTGGGGATTGGTCTTTGTTGGGGGTGCCGTGCTACAGTTACATCTCGTTGGCCGGAGAGGTCAGCACCCGCTGTGAGTGCTTGTAAAAGCCAGGACAGTTGACGCGGGGTGGAGCAGCTCGGTAGCTCGCTGGGCTCATAACCCAGAGGTCGTTGGTTCGAATCCAGCCCCCGCCACTAAGAAGAGACCCCTACCGGTGTAAACGCTGGTAGGGGTCTTCGTTATTCGGGGGTCAAATCACCGCTTGGGGCTTAAGCCGTTGGGCAGTCGTTGGGTCTGACGAACTCGCGCACTTCACAACCGGGCATTGAAGGACGGTCGTCAAAATGCAGCGTGAGGCGCTGCTCGATTAGTCGGCCTGAAGGTACTTAGCTTGAGGAGTTGCTGGGTTGATTCTGGCCGATTTGCCTCAGCTCATGTACGCGCTGCTAGCTTTCGGTTTCACATATCGATGAGTTATTCACTTATGGATACGCTGGAGCGCATCGATGGGTGAATCATGCATCGATAAGTGAGCGCAATACTGGCAAAACGGTGGGCAGACAGCTGACAGACAGCTGCCAGACAGGCTTGGACTCCCACGGTGGGCTCGAAATGTGGGCGGATGTGGAGTGACTCGTTCCTTTTTTTCGCCCCTTCATAAAGAATTCTACGAAGTCTTGGCTTTCGATTTCTTCAGCCAGATCATTGGCGGAATCAACAGAGCCAGGCCACCGATAAGTGCGACCTCACCGAATCGTCGATTCTTAGAAAAATTGGAATAAAACCATAGGATTATCTCACGATTGTACGTCAGTTACCGAGAGATTTTGTGGCTTCGGTCACTATTAAGTTCCTCGCATGCACGATAAAAGCCGCCTACCCAGTACTTTCCGGGGAGGCGGCTTGTGGTTGTGGTTAGACGGTTCTACTGTCGGCCATTCCTAATGCGCGACCAGGCTGCTGCGACAACCAGGCCAACGCACGCGATGGCGAGGTAACCCCACATGTGATCGGCGCTGGTCTGAATGGTCTTTGGCGGAGCAGGAGTGTTCTCCGCGGTCAGCACGCTTTCTGTGTCTCGGCCAGAGGTGATGTCATCGATCCAGTCAGCCGTGCCAGCGAGGGTGGTGATAGCTGCGCTGGGGGAGGGTAGGTCAGGATCGCCATTGGAGGTTCCGGCAGTAGCCAGGCCCGCGAGCTTGCCGTCGACGAAGAACGGGCCGCCGGAGTCACCGCCCTGCATACCCGCGCCAGAGACGGAATGTGCGTCCAGGATGGCGCTTTGAATCATTGGCATCATGGCAGCGTCGGCTGGGATGCTTTCCGTTCCTGCGGGGATCGACTCGGTTTTGGAGTCATCTGGCTTTACTGCATCCGGCTTAACTGCACCCGGCATTGCTCCGCCTGGCTGCATCTCCATTGATTCCATGGCATCGCCCGGAACAGCTTCGCCCGGAACAGCCTCACCTGGAGTGGCCCCATCTGGAGCAGCCTCACCTGGAGTTCCATCAGCCGGTGCTCCGCCCAGCAGTTCCTTGACGACCATCTTGGTCATCGGGAGCTGCCCTGATCGCGCCATGGACGAGCTGCTGCTCCATCCGTAGAGGGTTCCCGTCTGCCCAGGTGTTGGGATATCGCGGGAAACCTTCGCGGGTGTTGCGTCAGTGACCTTTTGAGTCAGGTGAAGCAACCCCGCATCAGACATTGGAGACAGCGCCCAAGAATCGGCATCGTAGACCTTCCCGCCGATGCGGGCCTGGGTCCCTTCGTTGTTCACAGACTCCAGGCAGTGGCGTGCAGTGAGTACCCACTGGTCGGCAACCAGCGTTCCGGTGCAGTCGCCGAAATTGCCGATTTTGCCAATCTTCAGCGCGGCCACAGAACTGCTTTCAGCATTTGCGGGTGCGGGGTCGCCGTTTTCCAATGCAAGAGCTGGGGTTGCAGATAGAAGCAGGGTGCTGCTAACAATTGCTGCGATGGAAAAAGATGTTTTCTTCACGGTTATTTCCCTTTCCCAGAAGGAACAATGGCCTTGATTGCGGTGGCAACGAGTTTTTCGGCAGGGCCCTGTCCGACAAATTTCTTCCAGAGGCTAGCAATGACGAGGAAGAATACGATGAAACCTGCTGCGGACAACGTGGAATGCAATAGCACATTCTGTTGCCAATAAAACGCGGTGAGAACGTGCAGGATGTAGATAGTCAGTGACATTGTTCCCATAGCCGCGAATGGGTAAACCACAGCTGGGAAACGATCGCCTACGAACAGGCACAAGTGCAACACAACAGCGGCAACAGCGACGGAGAGAATGATTTCGCCGAAGACGCCAGTGTGTCCGGTAAAGCGGAGCCAGCCAGCAATCTCGGGATTAAATCGGAAGTACATGCCGACGGCAGTGATGACAACGCTGACAGCGGTAACAATCCAGCTCAACCGAGTATTGGCGCTGGTCTCAGAGGTGGAAGTGCTTTGCAGGCGACCGCGTAAGTAGACGTCGTAAAGCAGCATGCCGCCGATGAAATATGCAATCCACGCGAGTAGCGGATAAATTTGTGGCAGCGCCATTGGCGCGTACTTGATTGTGGCGGCGATGGTTGCGGCGATGAAGAAGCCGACTCGCCACCAGGTTCCGAGCGCTGGCATCCAGGAAACCAGCATCATTACCAGGCCCATGATGACGAGGACCACCTGAATTTCTCCACCGACCGGCAATAGTGCCAGGCCGATGAGAATGATAAGGGCACCGCGGGTGATTAGACGCAAGAAGGTAGTGCTGCTGTAATTACGGCCGATGATTATCATTGTGGCGCCGGCGATGATGGCGAACAGTGATGAGGGTAGGCCAGAGAGCACAACCTTTGTGCTCCAAAGTAGTGAGGCCATATGGACAATAATCATGCCGATGATGGCGAGTGAGCGCGCTATATCAAGCCCCACGATTCGGGTAGGTTTATTCACCCCAGATTTCTCCTTTACTACAACTTATAGGGAGGTGCTCTTTGGTAAAAAGCACTCTCTACAAACGGCGTATTGAAAACGACTTTCTAGTTGTAGCAGCTGAATCTGGCAATACATTAAGTGAGCATGTGTAAAACGCAGTGTTTCGTCTGTGTTTTTACTGGGAAACTAGCGCGCTCAAAAGCTAAGAGGCAGGCGTAGCCTGGTGGCATGACATCGATGCTGACGAGTTTCACCTGGGCTGAGGTGCCAGGAGTCTTCCTCGCGTACCTGTTGATTATTGCCATCCCCACCGCTCTCGCGTGGGTGGGTACCGCGTGGCTGGCCAAAAAGTCCGGCGAGCGCATCGCATATGGGCACACGGTTTTCGTCTTTGTCGCCGCATTCTTAATCTGCTTTTGTACGCTCGCGTGGATGCCCGAGGGTGAATACAACTACTCGCCATGGCAGGTTTTCTGCAGTGGCTTCGCGATGGTCATCCTCACTGCCTCTGCCATGATGCGCGTGCCCGCCCCAACTCTGAACCTGCTGCCCACCTGGTGGGCAGCGGTCGCCGGCTATACCCTGTGCTGGAGCATCATCGCCGGCACTGACGACATCACCGGGCTTTGGGGAGTCGGTCTGATATTCCTGCTCCTCGGTCTTATCGCAGGCGTTGGCGCAGTCGTGTGGCTTACGCTGGCGATAAGGAGGCTTTTGTTGGATTCTGCCGCTTAGGGATTCTTGGTGGAACGGAGTTCGACAGCTAACTTGTCGATACGGCGCTCGAGGTCATCGCGAATCAGATTCATGCGCACTTCTCCTTCGATGCCTCGTTTTGAAGGCTCGTCAGTAAGCCAACGCTCGAGTGAGCCTTGAGCGTCCGAGGGGAGCTCTACATGAGCGGCATCGCCGATGATGACAACACGATCTGCAGTCCGGAGAATCGTGGAGTCAATGGGCTTTGGTGATGCACCGTCCATAGAGGCGCCGATTTCTGCAACTGATTTGGCTGCAAGCGCATTGGTAGTAGTTTTGGGGTTCGTTCCTGCTGAAAGGGCGATGAACTGCGTGGCATATTTTGCACGCGCAATGGCCTCGGCCATCTGGGATTTACCGGCATTTGCCACGCAGATGAAAAGTACCTTCGGGATTTTCTTCACTTCAGAGCCCTTTTTTCTATAGTCTGTCCGGTACGGAGAGGTCATTGGGGAAAAGGCGTGGACCAAGCCAGCGGGTGACGTAGACAAGTGCGACGAGCACGGGTACTTCAATGAGTGGTCCAATCGTTCCCGCAAGTGCCTGCTGGGATAATGGGCCGAAGGTGCCAATTGCAACCGCAATTGCCAACTCGAAGTTATTTCCGGCAGCCGTAAAGGCAATCGATGCGGAGGTTGCGTAGTTCATGCCCGCGGTCTTGGCCGAAGTGAGAGCGATTGCGAACATGGCGAGGAAGTAGATCACTAGTGGTAGCGCCACTTTTGCAACGGTCCAGGGATTCTCAAGAATCTGCTGTGACTGAAGCGCAAAGAGCAACACGATTGTGTATAGAAGGCCGGCAAGCGCCAATGGTGAGATTTTGGGCAAGTACTCATTTTCATACCAGTCGCGACCACGGGTGCGTTCACCAATTATGCGTGATGCTGCGCCAGCTAGAAGCGGAATACCGAGGAATACCACTACGGATAGTGCGATTGCCCAAAAAGAAAAGGTGGCGGAAGTGGTTTCCAGTCCCAACCAGGAGGGCAGAATCTGCAGGTAGAACCACCCTAGAGCGCCGAACATGAGAATTTGAAATAGCGAGTTTACGGCCACCAGTACGGCAGCGACTTCAGTATCGCCGCAAGATAGGTCGTTCCAGACCAAAACCATTGCAATGCAGCGGGCGAGACCGACGATGATCACGCCAGTGCGCAGTTCTGGACTATCACTGAGGAATATCCAGGCAAGGGTGAACATCAGTGCGGGGCCGAGAATCCAATTGAGGAAGACTGTGATGCCCATCAGCTTCCTGGATGTCAAAATTTTGCCCGTTTTGTCGTATCGAACCTTTGCGAGCGGTGGGTACATCATGACCAGCAAGCCGATGGCGATTGGTACGGAAATTGTCGCAATTTTTGCCTCTGCCAGCCAGTTCACAAGTGACGGTGCAATTTTGCCCAGAATGAGGCCAATTGCCATTGCAGCTGCAATCCATAGCGGCAAGAAGCGATCTAGGAAGCTGAGTGACTTTGTAGTCTGTGTCATAGTTTCCTGTGTAACCAATATATCGATGATTGTCAATATATTTAGAGGGGAGGCCGTGTAGCCTCAACAGGTATGGACGAAATCTCAGAATGCTGTGCACTTGGCGGTCGGCCTCTCGACGCGGCGGAAGCGCAGGCTGCGGCAACGCTCTTCAAAGCGCTGGCGCAACCGGCGCGCCTGCAAATTTTGTCTCAGCTCGCTGCCGCTGGCTGTAGCCCGATGACCGTGGGGGAGCTGGCCGCTGTTTCTGGGCTTAGTCAGCCTACGGTGTCGCATCATTTAAAGACCATGGCGGATGCCGGGCTGCTAACTAGATCTAAGAGTGGACGGGTAGTAACCCATGAGGTACGCCCTGAGGTATTTGCTGAGCTGCGACGTATCCTGGATATCGGTCACGCGGACGGGAGATAGTGAGCCGCTCGTCGCAAATTGCGATAGGTTGGAAAACCCTGCTTACCTATTCAGGCGCTTGACGACGGCGTCGTGAAGCAACCCATTCGTCGCAACCGCGTCCCCGCCGTGCGGCCCGTTGACACCCGCTAGAGAAGTGAAGCGGCCGCCAGCTTCCTCCACCAGAATCGCAAGAGCTGCCAGGTCCCACAGGGAAACTTCCGGCTCGGCGGCGACATCGACCGCACCCTCCGCTACCAGGCAGTAGGAGAAGAAGTCGCCATAGCCACGCAGGCGCCAGGCGTCATCGGTGAGACCGATGAAGTTGTCGCGCAAATCGCGCTCGGCCCAACCTGTGAGCGAAGAATTGGAGATTGAGCAGTCCGCGACATCTGCTACCTTCGAGACTTCAATGCGGCTCTCAGCGGCTTCCCGGCCGCCGACCTGCACGCGCTTGAATGCGCCGTCGCCCTTGGACGCCCACCAGCGACGTCCCAGCGCAGGGGCGGAAACCACGCCGACAACCGGCTTGCCGTCTTCCAACAGGGCAATCAAGGTGGCCCAGACCGGGACATTGCGCACGAAGTTCTTCGTGCCGTCGATGGGGTCGATGACCCACTGACGGCCCTCAAACACAGCTTCGCCACCGAATTCTTCGCCGAGGACCTCATCGCTCGGGCGCTTGTCCGACAGAATCTCGCGGAGCAGCTTTTCGCACGCGATGTCGGCATCGGAGACCGGTGTGAGGTCGGGCTTGGACTCGACGACTAGATTGGCCGCCTCGAAGCGGGACATCGTTAGGTCATCGGCTGCGTCGGCAAGCGAGAGCGCGAGGGCGAGATCTTCGGAGTAAGAGGTGGTCATGGCCGAAATTCTAGCGCAGAACCTCACGTAGCTCTGCGACCTGGCCACTCGAGCCCGCGAGCTTCCAGCGTCCCACCGACGTGCATTCGCCGCCTGCGCCCTTAATAAGTGCGTATCCCGGCAGCCAGTCCCAGGCCGCGACGTCGCGCTGGAACCATACGCCGATGCGGCCATCGGCTACGCCGGCCATATCCACCGACGCTGAGCCCAGCATGCGCCAGGTAGCGCTGCGAGACACCGCATCCAGCCAGGACTTTGTGGCCGTGACCTCGGATTCCTCGCTCGAGTTCACCACCGCGGTGTGGAGGTAGGTCGCTGCGCAGACTTCCGAGAGCGGATGGTCAGTGACTCGAAGGTCGTCAATAGTGCCGTCAATGTTGATACGACTGGTCGGCAGATTGGGGCCGCCAATCCAGCTTTCGCCCGTTGCCGGGCGATGCACCGCACCGAGGATGACCTCATCCGGATTGCTCGCATCGCCCATAACCAGCGCCAACGCACTGCACCAGTAGTCCGAACCAGTGGTGAAATTGTAGGTGCCATCGACAGGGTCAATCACCCACGTGCGACCCGATTGGGATTCCTTCGCCGACCCTTCCTCGCCAAGAATGCCGTCCTCCGGGCGGAGCGCGGCCAAGGCCTCGACGACGAACTTCTCCGCTGCGCGGTCGGCCGCGGTGACGACGTCGGAAATCGATGTCTTGTACTCCGTGACCAGGCCTTCGTCGCGCATGCGAGCAGCAATGGCAGCGGCACGCTTCACGATGGCAACCGCAACACTGGTATCCGATGCCACAATTGACTCGGAAACTTGGGAGAGAAAGAGTTCTAGGTCTTGGCTGGAATCTTGGCTGGCGGTGGATTCAGACATACGTCCTATTGTGCACCGAAACAGGAGGTATAGCTAAGGTAGTACCCGTGAACCCGGATCTGAATGCTGACCTCAAAGAACTCGACGCGACGCTGACCACCATTGAGAAGGTGGTCGATGTCGACGAGCTTTCCGACCGGATCAGGGAGTTGGAAGCCCAGGCCGCCGACCCGTCGCTGTGGGATGACCCCGACCACGCGCAGCAGGTCACCAGTGCACTGTCGCAGGCGCAGGCGAAGAAGAAAAAGATTGACTCGCTGCGCGGGCGCCTCGACGATCTCTCCGTGATGTACGAACTCGCGGAAGAGGAGGGCGACCCCGACGCCGTCGAGATGGCCGATGCCGAACGCGCTGAGCTGCGTGCCGACATCGAATCCCTCGAGGTCACGACGATGCTTTCGGGGCCTTACGACGAGCGCGAGGCGGTCATCAACATCCGCTCCGGTGCCGGTGGCGTGGATGCCGCTGACTGGGCCGAGATGCTCATGCGCATGTACCTGCGCTGGGCCGACAAACACGGGCATAAGGTCGAGGTTTACGACACGTCCTACGCTGAAGAGGCCGGTATTAAGTCCGCTACTTTCGTCGTCCATGGCGAGTACATGTACGGCACCCTCTCGGTCGAGCAGGGCGCACACCGTCTGGTTCGCATCAGTCCTTTTGATAACCAGGGGCGCCGCCAGACTTCCTTCGCCGAGGTAGAGGTGCTGCCGGTCGTCGAGGAAACAGATCACATCGACATCCCCGAGTCAGATTTGCGTATCGACGTCTACCGCTCCTCCGGCCCAGGCGGACAGTCGGTGAACACCACGGACTCCGCGGTCCGGCTTACACACGTCCCAACCGGCATAGTGGTGACCTGTCAGAACGAGAAGTCGCAGCACCAAAACAAGGCATCTGCCATGCGCGTTCTGCAAGCGAAGTTGCTGGAGAAGAAGCGCCAGGAAGAGCGCGCGGAGCTGGACGCCCTTGGCGCCGGTGGTAATGCCTCGTGGGGTAACCAGATGCGCTCTTATGTGCTGCACCCGTACCAGATGGTGAAGGATCTGCGTACCGAATACGAAGTCAACAACCCACAGTCGGTCCTCGACGGGGACCTCGACGGGTTCATCGAGGCCGGTATTCGCTGGCGCATGGCCCAGCAGTCCGAAGGGGAGTAGTGCTAGAAGGGCGGTTCGTCTTCGGGCGCTTCCGGTGCCTTGGGTGTTTCCGGTGTGGTGGGCTCGTCGGCTTCTCCGTTTCTCTCGTTTTTGTTCATTCCCAGTTCTTCGCGAGCCTGATTTGTCAGCTCCTGTGATTCGCGGAGGTGTTCCAACCTCTGCTCGTTGTATTCCTTGAGTGTCTGTGCTTTCTTTGTCTTGCGCAGGTCGAAAGAGTAGCGACCGTGGCCGGAGAGCGGTCCTGTTTCTGTACTGATAAGCGCAGCTTTTTCGGTGCTTTGATCAGTGGCGGAGGTCCAGTACTCCACGCCGTCGATATCGCGCACGACATTCCAAAGACCGGCCGTTTTTAGATTGTGGTGCCGGCGGCATAGGCAATGGAGGTTGGGCGTTTCGGTTTGGCCACCTTCTTCGGGATTCTCGTGGTTATACGGCTGAATGTGGTCGATGTCGCACTTCGTTGCATCGACATCGCATCCGGGAAAGCGGCAGGTGCCGTCTCTACCTTGGACGTAAGTACGCTGTCGCTCTGTTGGCGAGTACTTTTCCGTTTTCTCGTCCGCTAGTAGCCGGATGCTAGTGACTCGATCGAGCCAGGATTCAGTGGCGATTTTGTTGATCCACCCCAGACCGCCGATCCATGCCTCCTGTGGCTTGTCTTGAGTAAGTGGGCAGTACAGATTCAACGTGGCGGTGACCTGAGCAGTCCCGTGCAGAAGGTGTGAAAAAGCCTCGACGAAGTCGCAGTCCTGATCAGCGGTAATTTCTTCCAAGACCTTCTGAAACTCAATTGCCCGCTCAGGCATCAGTTCCATGGTGACTTCAGTGAGGTTGTCCTTTAACTCGAACTTTATAGATTCGCCAGCTTTTTGCTCGATGCCTTTTTGAAACGAAGTAATCGGCGGGTCGTACTCATTTTTAGGGCGCAATAGCGGGCTGACTTCATTAATAAATCGCTGAATATTCTGTTGAAGACTCCGAACCCCGCGAAGAACTTCACCATCGACTCGCGGCGTGATCAGTTCGAGGAGATGGTCTTCGAAATATTTCACAGTAGAGGCGTCATCCAAGGGGAGGAGGGCTGTGGCAATGACCCGCATGTGGGGAAGCGGTAGCTGTGCGCGTTTGAGCAGAAGCTCTTTCAACCGCGGGAGCCGCTCTAGCTGCATCCCGATATCGATGTACTGGAGTGTTCTCCCGCGCGACATGCCAAGAGCTGGAGCGATTTTGGCGATGTAATCTTCGACATCTTTTGTTGAAGAAGACGGAACACAAGCAAGGGCAAGCTGCAGATCAGCTCGATTACGGCCAATTCCAAGACGTGCTGGTGCTGTTTGAGAAATCTCATGGTGAAAGCGTGGCGCTGTTGCTTCCATCGCCGCAGCGTAAGTGCGTTTCCGTGGTATATGTTCCCCGCTGGCCATTGTTGAATCCCCCTGAAAGATAAGGCCTGGATGTTGAAATGTTGAAATAAGGAAGAGGTAGGGAAAATATTTTCGACTAACTCTGAGTGTCAGTTTTCCGAGCTTTAAGCAGCTCGGCGACGTTATTTGGTGTTTTTAATCCTCGCGTTTAATCTTTCATCGCTCATTTTAATCGAACATGTAGGCGAAGTAAAGGGGGGTAGAGATTCTTGAGAAAATTCTTTCGAATACTGTCGTAGCGTGCACTTCTGTGTGGTCGCGCGCTCTGGGGGGGGGGCAATGTCACCTAGCTCCGCAGCCTCGCTATTCCGGCGCCCAATTCCACGCATTCCAGAGTGACTTGAGTGGCTTAAGTGATTAGAGTGTCTATCTATGATCACTTTCGACGGGGTTACCAAGTCCTACTCGACTTCTAGCCGACCAGCTCTCGACGATGTTTCAGTCCACATAGATAAAGGTGAGTTTGTCTTTCTTATTGGACCGTCGGGCTCTGGTAAGTCGACATTCCTGCGCCTTATGGTGCGTGAAGAGAAAGTGGATTCAGGAAAACTGACGGTTGCAGACCAGGATTTGACTAAGATCTCTCGCCGCAACATCCCGAAATTGCGTCAAAAGGTGGGGTACGTCTTCCAGGACTTCCGCCTGCTGCAAAAGAAGACCGTGTACGAAAATGTCGCGTTCGCATTGCAGGTTATTGGCAAGCCGAAGGCGAAAATCGACAAAGCTGTTCCGGAAACGCTTGAAATGGTCGGGCTCTCGGGCAAGGAAAATCGCTACCCGCACGAGTTGTCGGGTGGTGAGCAGCAGCGCGTTGCCATTGCTCGCGCCTTCGTCAACCGCCCGCTCATCTTGCTTGCCGACGAGCCCACCGGCAACCTCGACCCAAGCACTTCCGGTGACATCATGCTCTTGCTTGACCGCATCAATCGCATGGGGACGACCGTTATCGTGTCGACTCACGACAACGATGCCGTTGACTCCATGCGTCGCCGCGTGTTGGAGCTGGAGCTGGGGCGTCTCGTGCGTGACGACGCCACGGGTGTTTACGGCCTGAACAATTAACAGACAGTCCATCGGTAGAAGAACTCATTCGAAAGGTATTACTGACCTATGAAGACTCGCTTTGTCCTCGGTGAGGCTTTCTCCTCCTTGGGCCGAAACATCACGATGACCATCGCGATGATTATTACGACCGCGGTGTCGTTGGCGCTGCTTGCGACCGGCATCCTGGTTACTGAGCAGACCAGCCGCACGAAGGATCTCTATCTCGATCGCGTAGAAGTGCAGATCGAACTGAATGAACAAATCTCCGCCGAGGACCAAACTTGCTCCTCGCCGGAGTGTGCTGAGGTCGTCGGCAAGCTTGAAGAGACTGACGGCGTTGATTCGGTGACCTTCCGAAATCGTCAGCAAAACTTTGACCACTTCGTGGAGATGTTTAAGGATAGCGACCCCGTGCTCGTAGAAAATGCGACGCCGGAGTCGCTGCCTGCTGTCGTGATGGTGCGTCTGAGCGACCCGACCGATGTCAGCCCGCTGGATCCGATTCGGGAGCTGCCACAGGTCGACCACGTTACTGACCAGCATGAAGAGATCGGTACTGCAGCTCAGAACCTGGACTCGGTGCGAAATGCGACCTTCCTGCTGGCGGCGGTGCAGGCCGTTGCCGCTGTGTTCCTGATTGCGAACATGGTCCAGATTGCGGCGTTCTCGCGTCGTAAGGAAGTTGAGATTATGCGCATGGTCGGTGCCAGCCGCTGGTTCACACAGGCGCCGTTCGTCCTCGAGGCGGTGATTGCGTCGCTGATTGGTGGTCTGCTGGCCATCGGTGCGCTGTTCCTGGGTAAGGCGACGGTCATCGATCCGGCGCTGAGTAACCTGTACAAGGCACAGCTTCTGGCGCCGCTGACCAACGGCGATATTGGTGTGGTGGCGCCAATCGTGGTCATTATCGGCATGGTCTTTGCTGGGCTTGTTGCGCAGGTCACGCTGCGTTTTTACTCGCGTGACTAGGGCTCCAATTAGGTTTGCGATTAGACCCCTCGGTTAAACCCGGTGAATAGGGTCAGGGCAGGGTGCCAGGTAAGCTGAGGACTATGAATAATGACGACGTCCAGCGCCCACCGAAGCTCGACAAGAAGGCTTATGAGGCCGAGCTCAAAAAGCTCCAGGCAGAGCTCGTCGAAATGCAGCAGTGGGTGGTAGAAACCGGTGCCCGAATTGTCATCGTGATGGAGGGTCGTGACGCCGCCGGCAAGGGGTCGGCCATTAAGCGCATCACGCAGTACCTGAATCCCCGTACCTGTCGCATTGAGGCTCTGCCGGCTCCGACGAGCCGTGAGCAGGGTCAGTGGTACTTCCAGCGTTATGTCGAAAAGCTGCCGACTGCCGGCGAAATCGTGATTTTCGACCGCTCCTGGTACAACCGCGCCGGCGTTGAGCGCGTCATGGGCTTCTGTACCTCGCAGGAGTACCGTCGCTTCCTGCACCAGGCTCCAATCTTCGAGCGTCTGCTGGTTGAAGACGGCATTATCCTGCGCAAATACTGGTTCTCCGTGTCGGACGAGGAGCAGGTTGCTCGCTTCAAGTCCCGTCGTGAAGATCCGCTGCGCCGCTGGAAGCTCTCGCCGATGGACCTGGAGTCCATCACTCGCTGGGAGGACTACTCCCGCGCTAAGGATGAGATGTTCATCCACACTGATATCCCGTCCGCACCGTGGTTCACGGTTGAGTCCGAGGACAAGAAGCGCTCGCGTATCAATGTCATCAACCACCTGCTGACCACCATTCCGTACGAGCACATTCAGCGGGATGTTCCGGAAATTCCGGAGCGTCCGGAGTCTGAGGGGAGCTACGAGCGTCCGCCGCGTACTGAATTCCGCTATGTGCCGGACGTTGCCGCGAAGCTCGAAGCTGACCGTGTGAAGGGTGCAGGCAAGTCCGATAAGAAGGGCAAGAAGCACAAGAAGGGCAAGAAGAGCAAGAAGAAGTAGCTTCTTTGTTTAGGCAGTTCTCGCGGCCGTCAGTCGTTCCATCAAGCCAGAGCCTTTCCATAGATAGTTATCTGTGTCACACTGGGTGGCATGACTGCTACTGATAACGGTTCTGGCACGGCACGCACCGAGGTTGATGAGCCAAAGGTGCTGCGAGAAGTCCACGGGCGATCTGGTCACCTTCGGTTGAACAGGCCGAAGGCACTTAATTCACTCGATTTAGATATGGTCACCGAGGTCGTCGAGGGGCTCCGCGCATGGCGTGACGACGACTCGGTGGATCACATTGTTGTTTCATCCGGTCACCCCAAGGCGTTTTGTGCCGGTGGTGACGTGCGCGCAGTTCGGCAGGCTGTGCTCGATGGTGTTCCGGAGCAGGGGGAGAAGTTCTTCCGGGACGAGTACGAGATGAACGCGATGATTGCGGAATTTGCGCAGTCCAAACCATATATCGCGATTATTGATGGCATCGCTATGGGGGGTGGCCTGGGAGTTTCCATGCACGGCTCCCACCGAATCGTGACTGAGCGAGCCAGCGCCTCCATGCCAGAAATGGCAATCGGCTTTGTTCCCGATGTGGGCATTACCTATTTTTCGCAGCATGTGAACACTCAGTTGGGCGGACCCTCGCCCGCGATTGCTCGGTTTGCAGGACTGACCGGTTACCGCCTAACTGCGGCGGACATGCTGTGGGCTGGATGGGCAACGCATGCGGTGCCATCCGCGCAACTGGACGAGTTCGTCGCGGCACTGGACCGAGACGGAATTGATTCGGCGCTTGCGGAGTATGCGCTCGATGTGGACTCGGCTGAGGCTCGTGAGCTGCTCGGTGAGCCGCAGCTGGCCGAGTGGAGCGATTGCATCGAGGCCTGCTTCGGCGCTGATAGCTGGTTGGAGATTGAGCGTGCTCTCAACGAAGCCGCTGAGGCTGGCTCCTGTGCGTCGTCAACAGTGGAGACCTTCCGCGATCTGCTGGCACCCGCCAACCCGGAGAGTCTCGTGGCGGCAGCGGAGCTCTATGCAGCGAACGCGGGTCCGGGGGTTACGCTGCAGGAGGCTCTGAACCGGGAGATGAAGCTCGGCGCTTACATGCGTCAGCACCCCAATTTTGCCGAAGGCGTGCGGGCGGTTTTGGTGGACAAGGACCGCGACGCCACCTTCAAGCCCGCCTCCGTTCAGGAGGTCGATGTCGAGGGGATTCGTCAGCACCTGAGCTAAACAAAACTGTGACGGCCCGTAGTCGGCGCGAAGTCATCGGCAATCATGGCCGCCAATTCGAGATAGCTCTGGGTAGTGGCGGGCTGGAGATTGTCCAGCTCGATATTCGCGCCATTCGCAATGTGCGGGTCATAGGGGATGACCTGCACTGCGCGGCAGCGCTGGGCAAATAGTTCGTGCACGGTCTCTGTGGACAGCCCCTGTTTATTTAGCTCGTTGACCACCACGACAGTGGTAGAAACCAGCCGTTCGAAGCCGTGCGCTGAAAGCCAATCCAACGTCGTCCAGGCGCTTTTCACGCCGTCCAGTGCGGGCGTGGTGACCAGCACCAGGCAATTGGCCGCAGAAAGAATCGAAGCGGCGATGGGCTGCGTCAGGCCGGTACCACAATCAGTCAGGCTCACATTGTAATGACGCCGAAGGATGTCGAGGGCTGCGCAGTATTCACCGTCGGAAAGCGCGATCGTCGATGTCGGGTTTTGGTCGCTGCCGACAACCTCCAGGCGCGATGGAGTGTGAGATGTGTACGCGCGGACCTGCGCATATTTGTCCGTATCCGGGGCTCGGAGCAGATCGCGAATTGATGCGGGATTGGCCGCGGTGACGCGTGCGCCGAGGGTGCCAAAGTCCGGATTCGCGTCGATTGCGACGATTCGGTCACTGCGCAGGCTTGCAAGCGTGGCGCCCAGGCACATGGTTGTCGACGTCTTGCCGACGCCACCTTTCACGCTGACAACAGCGATGTTGTAGTCACCGTAGATAGGCTGTCGCACCCGCTCTATCAGCTCGCGTTGCTTGCGTGCCGACGATGATTCCCGCGGCGAAATTGCGCCCCAGGTAGCCTTATGAACCCAGCTGCGCCAGCCCGACTGTGGTGCCTGCCGCGAGTTCAGGCTAACCGCCAAGTCTGAGACGGAAACTGCGTGAGTGACTGCGTGTTTGGTGGAAGTCATAGACTTCGTCCCCTCCCCAAAATTCCCCAAAGTTTATCCCCGCCGTTGTTTTTACCATGCGGCCAGGACCACGGCGAGCCCAAAGACAGCATCGAGAATTCCGACCTGTTTGGGTGTCCACGGCTTAGCGCGGCGAGCACCGGAGATTGGCATGGCAAAAGACCTGATGAGAAGCCCAATGGTGACAATGGGCACACCGATGCTGATGAGATTCCGGTCGCGGAGCAGGATCCACCCGATGATGGCCGCAGCGGTAATGAGGGCGTGGTAGGTGACCGAGCCAATGAGCCACTGTCGGCTGCCGCGTTTGCGAATCATTGTTTTCACATAGGGCACGGTGCCGACGAAATATCCAGCGTAGATAGCCGCAATTGCCCAGGCTTTCGGGGTTGGCCCGGCGATAATGGGCACCATGAGGCTGGCGGCTAGAACAGTGGAGACACCAGAGAGAAGTGAGCGCGGTCGGCGCTGGTAGGTCTCCCAAATAGCGATAGCGGCAAGAGGGGCGATGAGGGCGACCCAGGTGAGAAGGGAAACGTCGGCAAGCAGAGTGATGCAGCCAGCGACGGCGGTGAGCGCGGTGTATGTGGCGGCGGGTGCCAGATGGCGGCGTTGGCGACGAGAGCGGAGCCAGACGCTGACGGCGAAAAATGCGAAGTAGCCGAGCAGCCACGTCGCGGTTACGGCAAGGCCTGTCCATGTGGGGTTGAGCGCGAGTGCAGTCAGCGGGGGAATGGTGACCATGAACCAAGCGCCGTGCTGGTCCGGAACCCAGCCAGCGGAGCGCTTGTGGTGGGAGCAGCGGGCGGGGCGGGAAGGACGTGGCTGGCGGGGCTTTTGGCTCATACTACGCATTATAGATTCGTAAATATGTCGGGACTGTATTAGATCCTCATTGAATAAAATGCACATGCGCACAAGGCGACAGTGCTAACGTTGAACTCGCATTCTCAGGGCGAGGTGAAATTCCTCACCGGTGGTGAAGCTGCGGCTGACGCAGACAAGTCCACGAGCGCCCTACCTGTGGCCAGAAGGGTCATCAGGTAGGGGACAAGCAGATTTCGGTTGGAATCCGAAACCGACGGTCATAGTCCGGATGAAAGAGAAGGAGTTGAATAATTCGTGGAATACGTGTCGGATTTTTTGGTGGGTTTCCTCACTGCACAGCTCAGTGTGGCGGGAGCACCAATCTTAATTCGAGAAATTGTTGGTAACCTCTTTGGCCTCGCGTGTGCCTTCCTAGGTATGAAACGCAAGGTATGGGCCTGGCCGGTCGGCATTATCGGAAATGCCTTGCTGTTTACCGTCTTCCTCGGCGGAGTTTTCCACACGCCGCAAAATCTTGATCTCTATGGCCAGGCTGGGCGTCAGGTCATGTTTATCGTCGTCAGTCTCTACGGGTGGTTCAGCTGGGTCAAGAGCCGCAATCAGAGCGGTGATGAGGTCGCAATTGAGCCGCGGTGGGCGACGGCAACGGAACGCATTGGGATGATTGCCGTGGCTATCTTCGCCACAGTGATCTGTGCCAATGTCTTTGAGATGCTGGGCTCGTGGGGGCCATGGGCCGATGCCTGGATTTTCGTCGGTTCGATGCTAGCGACCTGGGGCATGGCCCGCGGCTGGAACGAATTCTGGCTGATCTGGATTGCCGTTGACGCCGTGGGAGTGCCGTTGCTGCTCAAGGGTGGCTACTACCCGTCAGCAGCGCTGTACCTCTTCTACGGATGCTTCGTTATTTGGGGCTTTGTCTCCTGGGTTCGACTCGAGCACCAGCACGACAATAACCAGCAGAAGAGCTCCGAGACCGACCAAGTACCGGCTTTGGCAGCAGCCGAGCGGTAGGATAGTCCAGGTGAGCTTCCGACCAGATAACTCCCGTACCAACCGCGCCCATCAAGCCGAAGAGCGTGCCCGCAGTCTCGTGCAGGACGTCCTCGACCGCGAGGAGCGGGTACGCAACAATCTGGCCAGCGCTGATGTCGACCCGTGGACGATGCGTTTCGTCGTCGATGAGTCGATTTCTGAGGGCGCAATCATCACCTGGCGCAATGAGGCCACTCGTGCCCGCCGCATCATGCGCCGCTACGACATTCAACGGGGCTACCGCGAGAAGTTGCGCGAAGTTGAAAAGCGCATCGATGCCATGTTGCACCTCGCGGAGTCGCTGGAGGAATCGTGGGACGCCGCGGCACACGCTTCAAAGAGGCTTTCCGACGCGGAGGCCCGCGATGTCGCCGCCTTTGAGCGTGAGCGCGAGCGGCAAAATGACGCGGCAGAGACTAAGCGTCAGCGTGAGGAGAAGGTCCGCAAGTTCCGTCGGAAAGCGGAAAACATTGCTACCGACGCGTGGGACGCGGGCCGTGACGCGCTGGAGAAGCTGCCGCCACTGTCGTCTTCGTTGAAGGACATCGCGGCCAAGTTCCGTTCGCGGGGCTCGGAGGAGGAACCGCGCGAGGTACGCCGGGCAACCGCCCGCGACCTACGCAAGGAGCCTCCGCTGCCGGAGGACTAGTATTCCTCGGACTTAGCTGCCTGAACCACTTCGGCGAGCTTGGAAATCTCTTCGTGAGAAGGCCTAATATCTGGATGCGTACGGCAGTAGTCCAACAGCAAGTAACCGGCCGTGCGAATGCGACGATGCCCATCCCAGTGCGGAGCGGCGATTTTGGGGTCGTTGGTGGCCAGAGACGAGATGGCCTGGCGCTCGCTGAGCAGCTCGTACTGGAGATCGCGACGAATATCGAGTGCCTGATTCGGAGTGCCGGTTAGCAGCGCGCCGAGAAGAGCACCCATCTGTCGATAGCAGCGCGGAATATGACGCAGGTAGTGCTTCTCAATGCTCTCGGTCGGCCAGAAGTGCAGGACAGCGAGAGCCAGCGCGCAGGCGATACCGACTTCCAAAACACGATCGGTCACAATCGGTGCGAGCTCGCCAGCGACATTTCCGCCCAGCAGCAGCGCCAGCGGAGTGGTGACGATCGTCGTCAGCGCATAGTTCTTCACCACGAGAATCTCCGCGCCGAATTGGCAGGCTGCAAGCGCGATAAGTAGCGTCCAGCTGTCCAGGCCAAAGGAAAAGAGCAGCGCATAGAGGAAAATGCCGATAATCGAGCCCACCATGCGGTGAATTCCTCGAATCGAACCGGCGGTGCGGTCGGGGCCCCACTGTAGAGTCATCAATGCGCTGACCACCGCCCAGTCAGGCCGGTCAAGACCGACTAGCACGCTGATGAGACCAGCTAAGCCGCCAGTAATAGCCACCTTTGTCGCAGTCATCGACGCGTGAGAATAGCGCTCGAAAGAGCGGAAGACTCGGTAGCTTACGCTTGGCCGAGCGAGTGGAATGGTTGTCTGTGTCTCGTCGATAAGGTTAGGTGTGTCCACGATGTCCACAGCGCTGCCGTGCACGCCCAAGCGGCCGCGGATAGCAATCAGTCGCTGATGAGCAGCGATGACACGGTTGACCAGTTCCGTATGGGAGGGCTTGACGATTTTGCTGCCACGGATGATGCCTGCGTCGGCAAGCGATTCCCATGCGTCGGTGAGTGCAGTTTGCGCCTGGTGATGAACGGCGAACGATGTCGAGTCTGATTTTTCCATCGCCTCGATGGCTGATTCAAGGGATTGGACGGCCGCCATCTCGGGGCCGTGCGGATTCCACAACCGTGGTGCCATGCCGATGACTATCGCCGAAAGCACACCAACGGTAGCCCACATGGCGGTTTCAACCGGGTTGAAGCCAAGGCGGGCGACCATTGTGGTACCGCCTGAGACCATCACAATGAAGAATGAACCTGGTGGTGGCAGGCGCAGTGCGTTTTGGATAAAGGCGCCGGCGGTAGCCAGCGTCGTGGTAAAAAGCGCGATGAGCAGCAGCCATAGATTACTGTCGCCGGAAGCGATCTCACTGTGGACCACTGAGCCAACAAAACTGCCGGACATAACGCCGGCGACCAGGCATAGTCCGGCGATGGCCATCACGCGCAGGCGACTGCGGTAGGGGTGGCCTTCGCCATAGATGACCACGCAACCACCAGCGGCGATAAGGAGCATCTCCGAGCCATGGCCGGTGAGAAGTGCCACGGCACCCGGCAGGAATAGCGCGAGTGCTGCGCGGAGGGCACCTGGCCATCTCTGCGCACGGGAGTGGAAGGCAGTAAAAAGCTGCCATGCACTTGGTTGCGGAGGAAGCTCAACCGTTTGGCTCAATGTTGGTGAAATCTCCTTATCTCTATTGGGTTGTTATTGGCGCTGCCGCTGTGTGCAACCGAGAACTTTAGTCAGCGACCAGCGTCTCGAGCGTGAACTCCGGGTGCTCCTTCTCAATGAATGACAGCTTCCACTTGTCGCCGAAGAGGGCGATGAGGGCGCCGTCGGAACGCGTGAAGATCTCCACGCCGCGTTGCTTTGCAAGCTCCGGCGCGGTCTCTTCGTCCGTGCGGCGGGCGACGGAGTAGGGGATGGGATCTGCGATGGTCTCGACGTTGTACTCGTTTTCCATGCGCGCCATCATCACCTCGAACTGCATCGGTCCGACCGCGGCCATGACCGGGGCGGCATCGCCGCGGGCATCGTTGCGCAGAATCTGCACCACGCCCTCGGCATCGAGCTGGTCGACAGCCTTGCGGAACTGCTTGTACTTGCCCAGGCTCTTGGCGCGCAGGGTGCGGAAGTGCTCCGGCGCGAATTGAGGCATTGGCTTGAATTGAACCTTGCGGCCCTCGTAAATGGTGTCACCCGGCGCCAGCGAACCCGCATTGACCAGGCCGACAATGTCGCCCGGGTAGGCCGTCTCCACGGTCGAACGCGTCCGACCGAACACTGTCAGGGCGTACTTTGTAGAAAAACTGCGTCCCGACTGCGCATGCGTGACCTGCATGCCGCGGTCAAACTCACCAGAGACAACGCGCATGAACGCCAGCTTGTCGCGGTGGTGCGTATCCATACCCGCCTGCACCTTGAACACGACGCCCGAAAAATCATCCGTCGGTTCGCGCTTTTCGACGATAGCTCCCTGGCCGCCAGCCGCAGCAGCGGCAACGGCAGCCGGGTCGGACTCGCGGGCGCCAGGTGCCGGAGCCAGTTCGCAGAGAGTGTCCAGGATCTGGTGGACACCCCAATTCAGCATGGCCGAGGCGAAAATCACCGGAGAGGTGTCACCAGCGAGGTACATCTCCTGGTCGTGGTCAGCGCTATCGGCGGAGAGCAGTTCGGACTCCTCGGCTGCCGTCTCCCAGGCATCGCCCTGTTCCGCGGCGGCCTCATCTGGGGTGAGGTGCCGCTCGGCGGCAATGGTGGCACCACCGGCAGTGCGCTCGAAGCCGATGAACTGCTTGGCCTCACCGTCCTCGCCACGCTCCAGTAGACCGCGGAAGTCACCCGCCTCGCCGACTGGCCAGTACAGCGGTGTCGGCTGCAGGCCAATCTCCGCAACAATCTCATCCATCAATTCCAGGGGAGCCTTACCCGGGCGGTCCCACTTGTTGATGACCGTGACGATGGGAATTCCGTTGGACTTACAAACCCGGAACAGCTTCAACGTCTGAGGCTCGAGACCCTTGGCGCCGTCGACAAGCATGACAGCGGCGTCGACAGCCGTGAGCACACGGTAGGTGTCTTCGGAGAAGTCGGCGTGACCAGGTGTATCGACGAGATTGATCATGTATGGTTCGCCGTCGTGCCCCTCTGGTTGGTACTCGAACTGCAGCGCGGAAGAGGCAATCGAGATGCCGCGATCTTTCTCCATGTCCATCCAGTCGGACACAGTCGACTTGCGGCCGGCCTTGCCGTGGACAGCACCGGCTTCGTTAATGACATGAGCATGCAGTGCCAGCGCCTCGGTGAGCGTGGACTTACCGGCATCCGGGTGTGCGATGACGGCAAATGTGCGGCGGCGTGCTGCTTCTTCGGCGAGAGTTGTCACAGGGAGACTACGCTTTCCTTAAAAAGAAAATCGGAATAAGGGAATCGGGTTCAACCTTTCTAACTTACCGCTCCAGTGGGGTAAGGGGTCAATTACGTTGGGGCGACGTTAGAGGTTGAACAGTTCGCGCAGCGTCGTGATGACGCCTTCCTCCGCGTTCGACGGTGCGATGTCGGTGGCGCGGCGTTTGATTTCCGGGTGACCGTTGGACATGGCAAACGAACGGCTTGCGTGGTCGATGAGCTCGAGGTCATTCAGGTAGTCAACAAAGCAGACAGTTTCGGCAGGAGAGACACCGAGGGCCTCCTGCAGGGCGGCGAGTGCCGTGCCCTTGTTGGTGTTGGCGTCGATGAGGTCGACCCAATGTGCACCGGAGACTACCGCGCGCAGGTGCGGGCTCTGGGAACGCAAGTAATCGGCGGATTCGTCTTCGACGGAGTAAGGATCAAAGGCGGCAATTTTGACGATGCCGTCCTCGGCGGCGGCGACGATGACATCATCGACCTTCTGCAGCTTCAAGTAGTACTTGGCGGCCTCGTTGAATTGCAGCTGCTGAACTTCCTCCGAAATATTGAAATGCGGCGGGAAAAACTCCACGTATGCGCTGGCAGCGCCGCAGATGATAACCGATAGAGGAGTGCGCCCCGCTGCCACACGGTTGTCGTTGAACTGGCGGATCGCGTGTACCAACTGGGTGACGATGTCGTGGTCGATACTGGTAACCGAGACCACCTCGCCCGCATCCGCGACATAGTTGCCGTTTTCCGCAATGATTGGGATGCGGTGTGCAATGGGGGCGAACTGGTCGGCCAGAGTGGCGTACTGGCGGCCCGATGCGGGAGCGAAGTGGACACCGCAGTCGAGCAGTTCAGTGACTACCGGCCAAAAGGAATCCGGGATTTCCTTGTCTTCATTTAATAGAGTCCCGTCCATATCCGTGACTACAAGGCGGTATGGCGGCTGGGCGGGAGATTGCTGCTGGATATCCAGGGGTTCCGTCATGGCTTTAATTCTAACGGGTAAGTAGGGTTCACTTTTCTTCCTCAGGTCGCCTCCCAATGCCTCCCCCGATTGGGTGAAAGCTGGGCCACAATACGGGGTACCCAGTTGAGGGCGATAGCCGGTGAACGGCGTGTGCGGGGTATTTTGAGGGGGAACTCATATTCATTTAAGCCAGGAGGATTTATGTCGGATTCGGCCCCCATCAAGCGCAATGACTGGAATGAGCGCATCAGCCTTGCAGAGCAGATGATCCCCCTCCTGGGACAGCTGCGGCGCAACAACGATGTCGTGACTTCAATCTTCGGCCGCCGACTGGAAAACGTCACCGAGACCGGCATCATTAAGTCGCACCGCTACGCCCGTCGCATTACCTCGCAGGAGCTGCCTCTGAGCCAGACTCTGCCGATTCTGCAGGAACTGGTGAAGATGGATCTCGGCACCGCCTCCATCGACCTGGGCGCCCTGGCTACCAGCTTCGAAGAGGAAGGCGGCGACCTGCGCGCATTCCTCGAGCGGGAGCTTGCCGAGGTTATCGGTGCCGGGACTCACACCCTGAAGACCGACATTGTCCTCTACGGTTTCGGACGCATCGGTCGTCTGCTGGCCCGCATTCTGCTTGCTCGTGAGGCACTGTTCAACGGCCCGCGCCTGCGCGCGATTGTGGTTCGCCAGAATGGTGAGGACGACATCGTCAAGCGTGCTTCGCTGCTGCGCCGTGACTCCGTCCACGGTGCATTCGACGGCACCATCTCGGTTGACCGCGAAAACAACATTATTTGGGCAAACGGCACCCCGATCCAGGTCATTTACTCCAACGACCCGGCAACTGTTGACTACACCGCCTACGACATTAACGATGCGATTGTCATTGACAACACCGGTCGTTGGCGTGACCGTGAGGGACTGTCGCAGCACCTTCAGTCCAAGGGGGTTTCCAAGGTTCTGCTCACCGCGCCGGGCAAGGGCGATGTAAAGAACATCGTCTACGGAATTAACCACAGCATCATCGAGGACTCTGACAACATTTTGTCGGCAGCCTCCTGTACTACCAACGGCATCACCCCGGTGCTGAAGGTCGTCAATGACAAGTGGGGCGTCGAGTTCGGTCACGTCGAGACCGTCCACTCCTTCACCAATGACCAGAACCTGATTGACAACTTCCACAAGGGTTCCCGCCGTGGTCGCGCAGCCACCCTGAACATGGTTCTCACTGAGACTGGTGCCGCAAAGGCCGTCGCCAAGGCTCTGCCGGAGTTTGAGGGCAAGCTGACCGGTAACGCGATCCGCGTTCCCACCCCGGACGTTTCCATGGCGGTGCTGAACCTGACTCTGGACACTGAGGTCGACCGCGACGAGGTTAACAACTACCTGCGCGAAGTTTCCCTGAAGTCCGTCCTGCGCCAGCAGATTGACTACATCCACTCACCAGAAGTGGTCTCCACCGACTTCGTTGGTTCCACCCACGCTGGCATCGTCGATGGTCTGGCTACCATCGCCAACGGTAAGCACCTAGTGCTCTACGTCTGGTACGACAACGAGTTCGGTTACTCCAACCAGGTCGTTCGCATCGCTGAGGAGATTGCCGGTGCTCGCCCGCGCGTCTACCCGAAGCGCAAGCACATCGACGAGCTGTAAGTCGGCGGTCCTGGGCTTGAGCTGTTGAGCCCTCGAACGCCCTCTTCCCCCTCCTAAACCATGGGGTTTGAGGCGATGGGGAGGGCAGGGGAGGGGACGGAGCTTTCGGTGCGGGAGGCCGCTATCGCCTACCGCTGGTGGACGTGGTTCTGCGCGGCTTCGGCGCGGATGCATGGGCCGAGTCAACAGGGCATAGATGACGTTGCAGCGGCTCCGGGCAAGCCACATCACCGCGGCATTGTGCTTCTGTCCTTCAGCCCGTTTACGCAGGTAGTAGTCGCGCGATGCGGGATGGCAGTTCGACGCGATCCACGCCGATCGAAACATTGCGTTTTTTCAACTGTTTATTGCCGGCCCTGGTGGGAAACTCGCCGCGGACCGACGTACCCGACTGCCGGGTGGTCGGCGCGATGCCGGCGTAAGCAGCCAAGTGCGCGGCGTCGGCGAAGTCCTGGCAATCGCCGATGGACCACAAGATGTTAGAGGCGGTCTTGATACCTACGCCGGGCATCGACATCAAGACCTGGGCAAGAGGAAAACGATTCGCACATCTCCTCGACTTGTCCGGCGATCGTGTCGCGCTGTGCTTGAAGCGCTTTGATGTTCGCCGCCAGCTGCGGGATGACCAATTCTGCTGCTGCAGTGCCGGATACCGTGACAGTTTGCTCGGCAAGGGCGGCGAAAATTGCGTCAACCAGGGCAGCAGGGTCCTTCTTGGCGCGGTTGCGCATCCACTTCAGGACCCGGCCTCGACCTGCGGCGGTCAGTTTTGTCGGACCTTCGTAGTGGATGAGCGAGTCCAGCACCAGCGTGCGCGAGAGAATCTCGCCTGCAAAGACGCGCTCGAGTGCGGGGTGAATCTGTGTGAGCACGCTGCGAAGGCGGTTTTTCGTTCGGGTGGCGTCTTTGGCGATCTCGTCGTCGAATCCGGCGAGCATCTTCAGCGCTGCTAGTGCCTCGTCGTCGCGGTCGACTGCCCGCAGTGTGTGCGGCATGGTGCGGGCGGTGTCGGCGATGATGAATGCATCCCGGCGGACGGTTTTTGATCGTCCAGGGTAGAAATCGGCTGCTTGTCGTATGGCTAGGTCGGGGAGGTCTCCGACCGTGCAACCGCAGTCGCGGGCCACGGCGATGGGCAGGGTGCCGATCGTGTTGGGTTGATCGACAACCATGACAACGCTGCCGTGGGCCTGCATGGACGCGAAGATTTCGCGCCGTGCGGCTTCGTCTTGGGGCAGTGGTTTGTCGTAAATTCTCTCGCCGGTGTTGGTCAGCGCGCAGGCATGGTGGCCAGTTTTGCCGACGTCGAGGCCGATGATGATTTCGGGTGTTGTGGACGGTTCCATGGTGGTGTCCTTCTGTTGCGGCTGGTCACAGGTGTCTTGGACATCCGTTGCAGGCACCCACGTTACGACGAGACCTCTGTTTGGTCCGTGTCCCTATTAGCTGTCAGCGGTTGTCCCCGGTGTCCGGTGGCAACACCCCCGGATTATGGAAATGTTCACGCAGATAAGTCATGCCGGGCCTGGTGGCCGCGCCCCGTGAGGGGGGGTGGCACCATCACGGTAACGGGGGGGAGCGGGGGTAAGGTAAGTAAATTGAGCCTGGCGTAACGCGATAAGCATTGCCTAACCTGAGACTGTTTCAGGTGGTGTTCCCGATCGGGAACCGGCAACGGAAGCGAGGCGGCGACGATGAACGGAAAACGTGGATCGACCGGAGAGCCCCTCTCCGGAGGGGGAGCCGGGGACGCGGTGGCGTCGCAGACGGATGACGGGCGGTTGGTGCACGTCGCATCGGTCGCAGCGGGTGGCCGACCATCCACCCGCGACATGCTCGTCGCCGCCGCAATCGGCGTCGCGGGGTCTCTCATCATCGTGCCCCTGACCTACCTGCAGGTGTTCGCCGGCATCGCCCACGTTTATCTCGTCGCGGCGACGCTCGGGTTGTGGTTCCTGCAGTGCGTTGTTCCCCTCATCGTCGTCCGCAAGCTTGGCGCGAGCCTCATCGCGTGCCTTGCCATGGGCGTCGTGTCCGCGGCGACCACCCCGTTCGGCGTCGCCGCAATCGGGGCGCTGATTATGGAAGGATTGCTCATCGAGCTTCCGTTCATGGTCACCCTGTACCGGCGGTGGACGCGTCCCCAGTTCGTGGCGTCGGCGATGTTGTTCTCCGCGCTGATGGGACCGATGGCCCCGCGCGCAGTCGGCGTCGACTCGCCGACCACTCCCATGACCCTGATCAGCTTCGCCGTAGCCTTGGCATCGAGCTTGGTGTTTTTGGTCCTGGGCTTTGCCGTCGCAAAGGGGCTTCGCAGCCGCGGGGTCACCCGGTGACCGGCGGAGCACCCGCGTGCGCCGGTGCGACACGCGGGACGGCCCCGGCCCGGTTACGGGTTAGGGGCGCGGGCGTGCGGCACGCCGATGGGCGATGGGCACCCGACATGGTGGATCTCTCCTTCGATTTCGGCACGATCAACGCCATCACGGGACCCGTGGGATGCGGAAAGACGAGCCTGGCCCACCTCATCGCTGGACTGATTCCCTCGCACATCCCCATCGACCATGCCGGATTCGTGCACATCGTCGATGCCGACGGCACCGAACGCCCCGTGGACGGGGACCTGGTCACCTTCGTCGGGCAAGACCCGGCGACGCAGGTGCTCACGCTCCGAGTCGTCGATGACGTGGCCATGGCCCTCGAGTTTTCCCTCGTGGAAGCCGGTATCGTCGCCAAGCGATCAGCCGAGGCTCTATCGGAGCTCGGGCTGTCAGAGCTCGCGGAGAAGGATCCGTGGGCTTTGTCGGGCGGGCAACGCCAGCGGATGGCCATCGCCGGTGCGGTGGCCAGGGCGCCGGAGGTCATGATCTTCGACGAGCCCGCGGCCCACGTCGACGAGGACGGTCGCCGGTCGCTGTTCGCCGCCATCCGTGATTTGCGGGCCCCGGGGCGCGTCATCCTGCTCATCGAGCACGACCTCCGCCCGTTCGACGGGTGGGTCGACACGGTGACGATCCTCGATGCGGACGGGAGCGTCGCCGCCCACGGAGCGCCGGATGGCATCGCGGTGAAGGGCATTGCGACGACGGCCGCGACCGCCGGAACGCCGGACGCCAGTACGCCGGGCACGGGGGTGCGGGACCGTCCCAATCCGGAATCGGAGGCGGATGCCGTTCCACTGCTGGCCTTGACCGGAACCCACGTGACCCGAGGCGGGGAGAGGATCCTGAACGGGGCCGATCTGACACTGGAACGGGGCGAGATTCATGCCCTAGTCGGTGCCAACGGAGCCGGTAAGTCCACCTTGCTGGCGGTGCTGTCGGGCCAGATGAAGGCGGGAGTGGACCTCCGGATTGACGGCGCGTCTGCCCGGCGCGTCCCCGACGCCTTCGCGTCGTTGGCGTTCCAGAACCCCGAGCACCAGTTCACCCGCGCGACCGTCGCTGCGGAAATCGACTCCGCGCTGGCCGGCACGGACCCGCACGGGCCACTCGGCGCCGATGAGCTGCGGAAACTGCGGGAAGCCATGTGCCCCCGGGCACTTGACCCCGTCTCGCCGTTCGTCCTGTCGGGCGGACAGAAAAGACGGTTGGGCATCTTCCTGGCGGTGGCGGCCAATCGCCGTTTGCTGCTTCTCGACGAACCGTTGGCGCACCTGGATTCGCCGAGCTCGCGCATCGTACTGGATGCCCTAGCGGAATACGCCGGGGCCGGCGGAACCGTTGTGTTCACGTGCCACGACCGCCGTGTCGCGCGAACGTGGGCGGATCGGGCGAGCATCGTCGCCGAAGGGAAGGTCGCCTGGTCCGGTCCCGCAGCCGACGTGCCGGCTTCCCCGGAGTCGTCCCGGCGGGATCGCGCACTGCCCGCGGCCGGCGCACGGACGTCCTTGGACGAAAGCCCCTGGACCAGTGGATCCGCCGCTCGAAGGCGCGCGGGGTTGAACGCCATCACGATTGTCGCGGCGGTGATGCTCGTCCTCGTCGCCGGGCTGCTCTCCGGCGGAGACGCCGTTCTCGCTCTGACGGGGGTCGCGTTCCTCGCACTCGCTGCGATCGCGGAACGCGACGTTCGGGCGACGGCGGGGAAGGTCCTCCTCGTCCTGTTGATCGGGGTGTTCTTCGGCCTGCTCGGGTGGCGCTCCGAGTTCTACGGCGGTGGGGATCCGGCGGAGGCTGTCCGCCACGGCATCCATCACGGACTGCTGCTGACGGCCGTGTTTGCGGGGACGGTCCTGGTCTCCGCGTGTATGCGCGTCGAGGAGCTTTTCGACGCCATGGTGCAACGCCTCCGGGTGCCCTACACATGGTGCACCATAGCGATTTCCGGGGTGAGCATCGCGGCGTTCCTGCGCAGCGAAATCCCCCATCTGACATGGGCGATTAGATTGCGCTCGATGCGACCGGGGCAGTCTTTCCGCTCCGGCTTCATTCGCGCGACGACGCCCGCGTGCATCGCCTTTCCCTTGTTCGTCAGCGCCGTGCGCTGCGCCGAAAAGCTGTCCCTGACCCTGGCGATGCGCAACTTCGGCCGCCATCCGCGGCGCACCTTCCGCACCGATCACCCCTGGCGAGTGCGTGACGGGTTCGTGGCCGCAGCGTCCGCCGCGGCCTTCGTCGTCGCCCTGGTGTCCGCAGTGACTTGACGGGCACCCGGAACCGGCGGGTCCCGGGCCCGCGAGCGTTTCCGAGCTTGTGCGGAGACGCGCCCCACCCAGTTGCTTCACCCTTTCAACCCTTCAGACACATCCTCCGGGTCACGCCATGCGGGCCCGGTCCGCCCGGCACCGGCATGGCGCCGACAACCGAAAGAGGTACCAATGAACACGATCCGGACCATCAGCGACGTGCTTCGGGACAAGGCCGATGAGACGAAAAAGGGGATCACCTTCGTCGAGAATCGGCGGGACGTCTTCGTCCCGTATGGCCGGGTCCATGCGGAGGCGGTGGCGGCTGCGACTCGGTTGGCCGAAGCCGGCATCGGCCCCGGCGATCGCGTGATCTTCCAGGTTTCGGAGAACCGCGGGCTCATCCGGGCGTTCTGGGGCTGCGTCTACGCCGGCGCGGTTCCGGCGCTTGCGCCGCCGGTGTCGGGCCCGGTTGACGTCGACAGGGTGCGGACGCTCTCGGACATGATGCCCGGGGCCCCGATCCTGGTCGACGAACGCAGTCACACGCTGCTCACCGGCGCAAACGGTGCCGTGGTCGTGGGCGAGGACCGGCTGCTCGACGTGTCCATCGTCAATGACGCTGCCGCGGAACCGGGTGCGGCGATGCCGGGTGATGCTGAATCGGACTTCTCTCAGGCGGGGGACGTGGATTCCGGGGATGGCGCCGGGGCGGTCCCCGCGTTCCCGGTGCGAGGTGGGACGGCCGGCGAAGCCCTCATCCAGTTTTCGTCCGGCTCCACGGGATCGCCAAAAGGCGTCATCGTAACCAACGAGTCCGTGCTGAACGGTCTGCGCGCGACGATCCCACGCCACGCGCACCGGTACGAGAACAAGATGCTCACGTGGCTACCTTTGACCCACAACCTTTCGCTGATCGGCTTCCACGTCTACGCCCTTTTTCGTGGGTACGACCAGGTGTTGCTGCCGGTTTCCGAGGTGGTCGCCGATCCCCCGAGGTGGTTCGAGGCCGTGACCAGGCACCGGCCGACGGTGACAGTGTGCCCGAACTTCGCGTTCAAGCATTTCCTGCGCCATCTCGAGCGCCGGCCCCTCGGGGATGACCACGGTTACGACTTCTCCAACGTCCAGAAGCTGATGAGCGGTTCTGAACCCATCGACGCTCCATTGGCCCGGAAGTTCCTCGCGGCGATGTCCGCCATGGGCCTCCGGGAGGATGCCCTGACCTCCGCCTACGGAATGTCCGAAGCTTGCCTGCTGGTCACGACCCGGGACATCTACTCAGGTCTGTCCACGGTGCGACTTGACCGGACGGGCATCGCCACGGGGCAGCGTTTCGAGGACATCGAGAGCGAGTCCGGAGCTGAGTTCGTCGCCTTGGGCAAGGCCGTCCCGGGGATCTCGTTGACCATCCGCGATGACGGGGGCGGGGTCCTCGGCGACGGCACCGTCGGTGAAATCCACATCGCCGGCGCTCCGATGACCCGCGCCGCGATCACAGCAGAGGGGATCGTGGAGCACGAGCTCACCGATGACGGGGCGTTCGCAACGGGGGACATGGGCATTCTCCGTGACGGCGAGTTGTTCGTCCTCGGCCGGAAGAAGGACATCATCTTCGTCAACGGCCGGAATTACTATTCGGCTGATTTGGAAGCCGTGCTGGAGAATGCGCTTGACCGCGATGTTGCCGTTCTCGGCCGGAGCAACCCAGCCACGGGCGAAGAGGAGATCGCCGTGTTCTTGGCCAGGCGGACCCCGACCGATCGTAAGGCCGACGATGCGACCGGTGCCGGGCAATCGGACGGGGATGAACCTCCGATTGATGAACAGGCGGTGACCCGGTCCGCGACGACCGAGCTGATGCGCGTCGCCGGGGTGCCCGTCTCCCGGGTTCTGTGGGTCGACGAGCTGCCCGTCGCGTCGAACGGCAAGAAGCTCCGCCGCAAGCTCGAGGCTCTGCTCTGAGGCGATGACGATGACCAATGAAACGATCGCGCCGGCCGTCGCATCTACCGCCGTGGGAGAAGCCCGCACCGGGGCCCGAGTCGCCCCCGAAAGGCTGTCGGAGTCCATCGCCGACGCCATCGGCGTGCACCTGGATTCGGCGGACGTGAAACTCCGCGACCACATCCCGAACTCCCTGACTTTCCTCCAGATGCTGCTGGCGCTGGAGGACGAGTACGGGGTCACCATCGATTACGGGGCGATGGACCCCGGGGTCACGGTCGCTGATTTGGCGGCCGTCATCGACGCCGCCCGGGGTGGCGCTGATGCCGGATCTGCCGCAGGCGCCGCTGCCGGGGCCGACCCCGCTGTAGCGACGGGTGAGTCAGATGACGGCTGTGCCGGCAAAAATGGGGCCGATCCCGCGGATGCGGTCCCGCTCAATCCAATCCAGACCGCCTACCTGCTCGGCGCGGACGAGGACATCGAGCTTGGCGGCCAAGCGACGTACATTTACGCGGAATCCCGGCACGACTATTCGTTGCCGCAGGTGGAGGAGGCCGTGCGGACGGTCTTCGGGCGTCACGACGTGCTGTTCCATCGGCTCGATGTCGATGCCGGGGTCTTGAGCCCGACCGGCGCGTGCCTCGCCACCGTCGAGGTAGTCGGGTCCGGCGACGATGTCGACGCGGCGGTGGGGGAGATCCGTCGGGACATGCGAACCGCGGCGCGATCGTCGAACGAGGACGGTCCCATGGTCGCCGCGAGGCTGCTCGCAGATGCGGGCGGGTGCAGGATGTTCATCTACTTCAACATGATCGTCATGGATGCGGGTTCGGTGTACCTGTTCTTCGACGAGCTCGAATCCCTGCTGGCCGGGGAGCCGCCGGCTCCGGCTTCCAGATATGGGGATGCCCTGGCGGCAATCTCTGCGCGCCGGCGCGACGGGAAACGAGCCGAGGACCTCGCCTATTGGGAGAAGAAGGCCGCAGATCTGCCGCGGCGCCCGGAGTTCCCGGCGGCCGTGAGGGGTGACGACGATTGGTCGACCCGGCGCTTGGGCACGGTGCTCGACGCGGAGATCACCGCCAAGCTCGGCGAACGGGCCCGCCGCATTGGAGTTACCCTGTCGTCGCTGGTAATGGCCGTCAACGCCGCCGTCGTCTGCAGGTGGCTGCCCGAATCGGCGTTGACGGTCAACGTGACTGTCAGCGAACGCAGCGGCCTCGCCGCGGGCACGAGGGTGATGGGAGATTTCACTTCATCGATGCTCGTCGGCGTCGACGCCGGGAGAGCCGCGACCATCGACGGGTTGGCGGAGGCGATCGACCTGGACATTCGCGAAGGGCTGTCTCACCGCGGCGTTTCCGGTGTGGAGGTGCTACAGCGATTCCTCCGGGATGCGGCCAATCAGACCCAGGCCACTGCTCCGGTGGTGTTCACCAGCTACCTCGGCGGCGAGCGGGGCAGTGGGCGCAGCCCAGTCATCGAACGCATCTACACGCAAACCGCGCAGGTGTGCCTCGACATCCAAGTGATGCCGGCATCGGGCGGGATGACGTTGTCGTGGGACGTGGTCGACGATTACTTCCCTGCGGTAGATGCGATGTTCGGGGCCGTTGCGGAGGCCCTGGACGTGGTGGCGGAGGGGGGAGAGGCTCTGCCCATCCGTCATGCGGAGACGGAGGGGGCCGTCGCCCGCTACAACGACGCTGCGGGCCCGATCCACGATGACACCCTGGTTTCGCTTGTCGAAGCCGCATACGCGGCGACTCCGGACGCGCCGGCCGTGCGCCTCGCCGCCCGGGGCATCTCGTACACCTACGCCGAGGTCTGGGCCCGGGCCGGACGCATCGCCCGCCATCTCTCAGATTCCGGCGTCGGGGCGGGGGACGCGGTAATCGTGCGCTACACCAAGCATCCCGACGACATCGTCAACATGGTCGGCGCATTGCGTGCGGGAGCCGCATTCGTGCCCGTCGACGCGGGCATGCCGGCCCAGCGACAGGAATACGTCGTGGAAGCCTCAGGTGCGTCGGGCCCGATTCTGGACACCGGCGTGATCGATGAACTGAACCAAAGCGGAGTGGCGGGCGTCGGCAAGCCCGCAGCCGCGGAAGTCTGCGACCGCGCGGGCAGCGCGGGTGCGCACCCTTCGCTTGGCACTGCCCCTGACGACCTTGCCTACGTCATCTTCACCTCGGGGACGACGGGCCGACCAAAGGGTGTGCGGATCAGTCACCGCAACTGCATCAACACCATCCTCGACGTGAACCGGCGGTATGGGGTCACCTCCGCCGATTGCATCATCGGATTGTCGTCGCTGGGATTCGACCTGTCGGTCTACGACGTGTTCGGGGCGTTTGCGGCAGGCGCGACGGTGACGATGGTCGGAGACGAGCGCGACGCCGATGAAATCCTCGACGTCTTGCGGGAAGAGCGGGTCACGCTGTGGAACTCCGCGCCCGCCCTTTTGGAGCTCGCCCTGGTCCGGACGTCGGACGACGACGTGTTCCCGGATGTGCGCACCGTATTGCTTAGCGGCGATCGCATCGCAGCGGGGCTTCCGGCGCGCGCCATGGACATGTTCCCGAACGCGTCGATCAATAGCCTCGGCGGTGCGACCGAAGGAAGCATTTGGTCCATCTACTGCCCGCTGCAACGCGACAGCCTGGAAAACCGCATTCCCTACGGGTACCCGCTGGCGAACCAGGGCATTCACGTGCTCGCGCCCGACGGGGTGCATTGCCCCGTCGGCGTGCCGGGGGAAATCCACATCAGCGGTCTCGGCGTCGCGCAGGGGTATGCGGCCGATCCAGAGCGGACCGCTGCCGCCTTCGTGGATGTCCCAGGCATCGGGCGCTGCTACCGGACCGGAGACGTGGGCATCTTCAACGCGGAGGGTTTCGTGGAATTTCTCGGCCGCCGCGATCGTCAGGTGAAAATCGCGGGCTTCCGCGTCGAACTCGGAGAAATCGAATCGGTCCTCGAGCGGTCCGGCCTGGTGACCGCGTCGATGGCGGCGGTCGTCGAATCGGGCGGTCGGGGACTCCTGGCGTGCCTTTACGTTCCGGCGGACGACATGACCGGCTCGCGGGATGTCGTCCGGGCCGAGCTCGCCCGCTGCTTGCCAGCGTACATGGTACCGACGGTCCTGCTGCCCGTGGCGCACCTGCCCGTCACCGTCAACGGGAAACTGGATCAGGAGGAAATTCGTAGGCACGTCGGCGCCGCGGGCGGCGGGGCAACGGCCGATGGCGAGGTCGCCGGGGCGGAGGCCGGAGCCGCGGGCGCGGCTGGTTCCGTCGCCGTCCCCGGGGCGATCGAGTTGGTGTCCGGAGTCTTCGACGAGATCCTCGGGGAAGCCCCGTCGACGAGTGCGGCGGATCCGGCATGCGGCGCGGGAGAGTCCTTCTTCCGCCGCGGCGGCGATTCCCTGCAATTCCAGGTTATGATGCGCGCGATCCGGCAGAAGACGGGCGTCCGGCTCCGTTTCCGCGACGTCATCGCCGACCCGACCATCGCGCACATCGCCGGCCTTGTCTCGGAGGCCATGCGGGAGTCCGGTGCCGAGTCTGAAGCCGTCGCCGAGGCAGTGTCTTCCCTCGATTGTGCCGGCGGTGCCGGTTCAGTCGCAGGAGGCGTCCGAGAATCCTCCGCGAGTGCCCACGGGAAGGATCCGGTGGAACAATTCGGGGACGACCCCCACGCGCCGTTCCCCCTGACCGACATGCAGAAGGCCTACTACGTCGGCCGGAACTCCGGGTTCGAGCTGGGCGGCGTCACCGAGCACTACTACATCGAATCCGTCACCGAACCCGGTACCGACATCGACCGCCTGGAGGACGCCCTCGACAACCTCATCCGCAGGCATCCGATGCTGCGCGTCGTGTTCACCGCACAAGCCACGCAGCGGATCCTGCCGGAGGTTCCGCGCTACCGCATTGCCGTCGCCGACTACCGGGCCGCCGATGAGGCGACCGTGGTCGAGGCGGTGCGGCGCAAGCGCGATGAGCTGAGCCACCAGGTATTCGATCTGGGCAGCTGGCCCTTGTTCCATCTGTCGGCGTTCGCGCTCCCGGACGGGCGGCACCGCCTGTTCTTCAGCGTGGACATGATCATCGGAGACGGGGCGAGCCAACGGATTTTCATCGACGACCTGGACAAGCTGTACCGGGGAACGGAGCTTCCGCCCGTCACCGGCGACTACCGCACGTACGTCTTGGAGATGAAGCGCCGGGAGGCTTCGGCGGTCGGGCGCGGCGATGAGACGTTGACTCGGACGGTGGTCGAGGACTTCCCGCCCGGCAACACCCTTCCATCAATCGGTGCGGCCGCGGACGTGGATGTGCCGCGGATGCGTCGCCTGTCGCACACGTTCACCGCTGAGGAAACCGCACTGTTGCGGGAACGGGCCAGCGCCGCCGACGGCAGCGTGTCCGCACTGCTTCTCGCCTGCTATGCGACGAGCCTGTCGCTGTGGTCGAGGGGGGATTCGGTCGGCATCAACATCACCACGTACAACCGTGATCCCGAAATCGCCGACTTCGCCGGCGTCTTCGGTGATTTCACCGGCGTCATTCTGATGCCGGTGAAAGCGGCCGCCGACTATGACCTCCGTTGGTGGACGGCGGAACTGCGCGACCGGCTGCTCGGGCACATGGCGGCCGGGTACTCCGGGGTGTCGTTGCTCGGCGCCATCGCGCGCCACCGGGGTCTGCCCGTCGGACAGGCCATCGCGCCGTTCGTGTACACCTCGTTGCTGTTCGGCGAGGGTTCCGCGGCAGGCGATGGCTCGGGCAGGGGTGCCCACGTCCTGGGTGACGTCGATTACGCCATCTCCCAGACCCCGCAGGTGCTGTTGGACAACCAAGTGATGGAGGTTGGCGGGCGTATCAACGTCGCCTGGGATTTCGTCGAGCAGATCCTGGAACCGGAACTGGTGGAGGACATCTTCGACCACTACATCAGGTCGGTGTCGGGCTTCGCCGGGGGCTGCCCCGAAGCGGCGCCGCTGAGCGTCGGCCAGGTTCGGCGCCTGCGCCTGGCGGTCGGGGGCACTTCTTCCAGCGGTGGGGCGATCGGCGACGGCGTCGCGGGCGCGTCATCGGCGGAGCGCGACAGGTCGGGCGCGATCTCGAGGATCGCATCCGGGGAACTGATGGGCCGAGTTCGCGAATACCTGACGGTCATCACCGGGATGGTCCGGGCCGACCTAGGCGGCGCCGAAGCCGGCGCGGACGACGACCTGTTCCTCCTCGGCTACGACTCCCTGGGATTCGTGAATCTGATGCAGCGGATCCAGGACATCACCGGGGCATCGGTGCCGCTCGCGGAAGCGCTGGCCAAGCCGACGCCACGTGGCGTGGCCGAGCTCGTCGGCCAGTCGACGGCCACGCCGACCGACCGGCGGGACGCGGATGATCCCGGCGCGTCGGCCGCGGACCGTTCGCTGGTCCTATTGCGCAGCGGCGATGAGGCGCACCCGATCTTCCTCGTCCACGGCGGATTCGGCACCGTCGACATCTACCGAGACCTGGCCCTCGCGATCCCCGGTGGCGGGCAGGTGTGGGGCGTCGGCTTCGCGGAGTTCGAGAGACCATTCCCCCACGCCATCGGCATCGGCGACATCGCGGCCCACTACTCGGGCCGGGTCCGCGAGGTGCTCGTCGACGGTGCCGCCCCGGCGATCGTCGGATGGAGCCTCGGCGGCACCATCGCGGCCGAGATGGTGCTCCGTTTGGCCGATCTTGATCCCGCGCTGGTGTTTCTCGACAGCCTGGCTCCGGGGATCGCGGTCGACGTCGGGGATTTCGGCGCGGAATCCGAAAAGGGGCTGCTGTCCCGGGTGGTGCCCTCGATCGCCGATCTCCCGCACGGAACGCCGGTTGCCCGCCTCTGGGCGGAGTTCGGCGGGGTCGATGAGACCGACGAGGAACGGGGGGCCCGTCTGCGTGCCCTGGCCGCAGCAGTCGCACCGACGCTCCTGGAGGACCTTGGGCTTTCCGGCGACCGGGTGACGGCGACGGAGTTCAACTCGCTGCGCTCGCTCATCGATGCCCGCACCCGGTACCGGCCCGAGGGTCGGGTGAGGGAGGCGCTGTTCGTTCTCCCCGATGACGGCGAGGCTCACAACCACGACCAGTGGCGGGACCACCTCGTCGATGACCTCTGCGTCGCCGGCGTCGCGGGAAACCACTATTCGTTCGTCCTCGGAGAGGATGCCGCGCTGACCGGGGCCCTCATCGGGGAGTACATCGAACGCCGGCGCCGAGCGCCGGAAACGGACGACAGGGCAGCGGACCCGTCGTCCGAAGGAATCGACCGGTCGCGGGACCGGGGAAACGAGATGGAAAATGACTGACCGACGAAACGGCGGGGAAGCACGGGACCGCGACGCGGGCGAACCCGTGAAAGTGCTGGTGGCCGGAGGTACCGGCGTCACCGGACGGCTCGTCCGGGGGATGCTCGGCGTCGTCGACGGGATTGAGCTGGCCTACACTTCCCGGCAGAAGCCAGACGATGGCCCGGGGCGGCACTTCCCGCTGAGGATCGCCGCCGGCCACAACGAGATCTGCAGGGTCTTCCGCAAACACGATTGGGTGGTCAACTGCACCGGCCCGTTCGAGGTGCACGCAGACTCACTCGCCCGTGCTTGCATCGACTCAGGCACCGGGTACATCGACGTCAACGATTCGATCGACGCCCGCCGCGCGATCATGGCCCTCGACGGGGATGCCCGGCGGGAGGGGGTTCCCGTGCTCACCGGGTTCGGTCTGTGCCCGGGCTTGTCGACGGCCCTGTTGGTGCTCGGGGCCCGCGCCGCGGGCGCCGAAGAGGTCCGCGATGTGCGGGTCGATCTGCGAATCGGCGCCGACCAGGAATCCGGGGCCGCGGCGGTCGAGTCAATGTTCCGGACTATCCGCGGCGGATACCGCACGATGCTCGGCGGCACCATCGTCGAGGTGCGGCGCAACCCGGTGTCGTCGCAAAGCGGAATCAGCTACGAATGCCCGGACATCGACGTCGTACGCGAGGTGTGCCCCTCGATCCGTGGATATTCCTACCACGTCGCCTTCGATGCCCTCCCCGATGAGTCGGTGGAGAAAATCCGCACGTCGAGACTGTACTCGATGCCCGTTGTCTCCGGTCTGCTCGCCCGTCTCGGGGCGGCCGTGACATCGCGGAAGGCGCGGGCGAAGGGCACTCCGCAACCCGCCGAGCTGGTCGTCGCACTGTCGTCCGCCGGCGCGGGCGATGCGGGCCCGGCGGCCGAGACGACCGTCGTCCGGGCGACCGGCCCGGGTTCCTACAAAATGACCGCGGCGATTGCTGCCGCCACCGTTGTGGCGGTCGCGGGGAAGCCGGTCGCGCCGGGGTGCCGGGATCTCGTCGGCCACCCCCGGCTCCTCGAACCGGTCCTCGCCTTCGCCCGCGATGCGGGCATCCATATCGAGGTGCCGCATGACAACCCGACCACGGGGCCGCTGCCGACAGCGGCCCACTGCGATACCAAAGAAAAGGGGAAACGATGACGGATCAAGCTGAACGAGGTGCGGCGATCGTCGTACGCGACCTCACGAAGAGCTACCCGATTGCGGGCAAAGCGGGCACCCCGCCCGAAGGCGGGCGCAAGGGAAAGCGCGGTGCCCGGATGCGCAAGCATGTGCTCGACGGCGTGAGTTTCACCGTGCCCGCCGGGGCGATCGTGTCGTTCCTCGGTCACAACGGCGCAGGCAAGACCACCCTCATCCGAATCCTGTCGACGCTCATCACCGCCGACTCCGGCGAGGTGAGCATCTTCTCGCGCGATGTGAAAGAGAACCCGGCGGGCGTGCGCGCTGACATTGCCACCACCGGCCAATTCGCGGCGATCGACGAGAACCTCACCGGCCGGGAGAACCTGGAGTTCTTCGGGCGGCTGCGCGGACTCGACCGCGCCGCCGCGGCCGCCCGCGCGACGGAACTGCTCGCGCAATTCTCGCTCGCAGACAGTGCCTCGACGCTGGCGTCGGCCTATTCGGGTGGCATGCGGCGCCGCCTCGACATCGCCGCGTCGCTGTGCGTCGTGCCCAGGCTGCTGTTCCTCGACGAACCCACGACGGGGCTGGATCCGGTCAGCCGCGAAGAGCTGTGGGGCTTCATCCGGCAGCTGCGAGACGACGGAATGACCCTGGTGCTGACCACCCAGTACCTGGAAGAGGCGGAGGCGCTGGCCGACCACGTCCATCTGCTCAAGGATCGCCGCATCGTCGCCAGCGGAACGCCGGAGGAATTGCGCCGCGACTTCGGGTCGCACGTGCTCCGCGTGTCCTTTGCCACCACCGCCGAGGCGGAGGCGTTCGCCCGCTGCCTCGGAGGAACGTGCCTGGACGGCGCCCGCGTCGCGGGGAAGTCGGTGTCCCTCGACGTCGACCCCGGACCGCGGGTCCTCGAGGCGGTGGCGCAGGCGATGGAGGCCTCGGAAGCGTTGCCGGATTCGCTGAGCGTGTCGCCGCCCACCCTCAACGAGGTATTCATATCGATGAACGCAGGGGGTGCGGCGCGATGAGTGCGACGTCGGTCGCGGCGTTTCTCCGTCGGGATCTGCTGCTGTTGCGACGCAACACCGCGTCGCTGATTTCCATGTTCGTAGTTCCGCCCCTCTTTCTGCTGTGCCTGTACGCGGTGTTTGGGTACTCGGCGGGGCAATCCGGCTTCGGGTACCTGCGTTTCGTGCTCGGCGGCTGCCTGTTCCAGGCGGCGATGTTCACCGCCGCGGCGTCGGCGATGGCGGTGGGACAGGACGTCGAATCCGGGCTCGTTGACCGCGTGCGCGTGTTGCCCGGGGCCACAGGCGGCTATGTCGCCGGCAGGCTCGTCACCGATGTGCTGCGGATGTCCGCGTCGATCGCGGCGCTGCTGGTCGTCGCGTGGGCCTGCGGCCTCGACATGGCTGTCGGTGACGTCGCGTGGACTGTCCTGTGGTCGCTGTTCGCCGCGGCGGTCCTGTCCCTGGTCACGGACGGGGTGATCCTGATGGTGCCCGCCCCGGTGTCGACGGCCTCATCGATCCAGGCGCTGGAAATGCTGCTGCTCATGTTCTCCACTGCGTTCATTCCGGCGACCGCTTTGGACGGCTCCCTGCGCGACGTCGTACGTCACATGCCGTTTTCGCCGATCATCGAGGTGATCAGGGCGGCGTCCCCGGATGCCTTCCCGGATAGTGCCGGGGAAGAGGCAGCCCTGTGGCTCGGTGTCGCGGCGGTCGCCGGAATCGTCCTGTTCATCCGCCGGTTCACCTCGAGGAGCGAATCATGATCGGCCCCATCTTCGTGCATCTGCGGCGCATTGCCCACATTTGGCTGCGGCGCCCCGACTTCTGGTTCATGACGTTCATTGCTCCGCTCGTGTACCTGTTCATCGTCAACCGCATGTTCGGTGGCCTGGTCAGGCAGCTCACCGGAGAGTTCGAACTCCCGAACGCGGTCATCCTGGTCGTGACGACGTGGGCGTTCATCTTGGCCATCACGGGATCGTCCACTGTGTTCGTTGAACGCAGCAATGGCCTCCACGAGCGGTTGATCACCATGCCGGCGCCGTACGCGGCCGTGCCGGCCGCACGGATCATCGCCGAGTTCATCCGGATCATGGCGATGTCGGTCGTCGTCGTGGCGGTGGCCGCCTTGCTTTCCGACAGCCCCCCTGAGGCGTCCTGGTGGTGGAGGATCGCGGTGACCGGCGCGATGGTTGCCGCGGCGGCCGCATGCACCGGCACGTACATCGCGTTCTCCATCACCAGCCCCCAGGGCTCCGTGGCCCTCATCCCGTTAATCATCGTTGCGATGTTCGTCAACACGGTGCTCATGCCCGCCGACCACTTCCGTCCTCTCCTGCGCGGAATCGCCGGGCACACCCCCGTATCCGCGGCCGGCGAGGCCGTCAACGGCAACGGGGCTGCGGGTCTGGTGGTCTGCGCGGCCTGGTTCTTAGGCATCGCCGTGCTTGCGGCGTGGGGCATCGCCGTGAAAACGAGGCCGGGGGAGTCTGCATGACGGGCACGTCCACGGGGGCATCGCCGCCGACGATGGCCCGCGAACCCGAGCACCTAACCCGAAACCGCCGCGTGGACGCGGCCCACACACCCCGGAGACAGAACCAGATGAAGTCGATTGCCCAGATCGTCCAGAACAACCGCAGACTCCTCGCGGCCTACGAGGACAAGGTCCAGCCGAGGTTCCTCAGCCGCTATGCGCGTGAACCGATGGACGCCGCCGCCATGTATCGGAAGCTCCGTGCGCTGGATCCCGGGCCGGATGCACCGGCCCGGGTTCTCGACCTCGGTTGCGGAACCGGGTGGCTCGCCCGCATGCTCGCCGCCGAGCCTCGCTATCGCAGGGCGAACATCGTCGGCTACGACCTGTCGCCCAATGCGATTCGCATCGCCCGCGAACGCGCCGCCGTCGAAGGGCTCGGGGCCCGGACGGAATTCCACGTCGCCGACGTCCTTGCGCCGCTCGCGGGAGAGCCCGGCAGGACCGATGAAATCTGGGTGTGCGGCGCGCTCCACCAAATGAAGGATGCGGGTGCCGCGCTCGGCAGGGTCGCCGGGCTGCTCGCCGACGGCGGCATCGCTTACGTGCAGACGTTCGCCGAGGATCCCGACGTGAACGAGCGGGTCGACATGGCCGTCATGGCGAAGATGGGCCACCGGGTGTTCCGGGGCAGCGAGCTCGAGGACCTCGCCGAAGCCAACGGGCTGAAGCTGGGCGGAGCCTCACACGCCGGCATGGTGTACTTCTGCACTCTCACGAAGAAAAGCGCGATCGGGGAGGCGGGCAAGTGAGCGCCGTGGACGGGACCGTAGGCCCGTGGTCGCTGCTCGCCCCGATCCGGACTCGGATGCGTGCGGTGGTCGCGTTATCCGTCCTGTCGTCGGTGGCTACCGTTGCTTCGCTGGTCGGCATCATCGACATCGCGATGACGTACCCGGAGGCCCCGGAGCATCGGACGTGGTTGGCCGTGGCTGTCATCGTCGTCGCCGCAACGGTGCGCATGGCCGCGGACGGCGCCGCCGGCATGCTCTCGCACCGGGCGGATAACGACCTGCAGCTCCACCTCCGGCGCCGGCTGGTCGCCCAAATCCGGAAGTTGCCGCTGGGCTGGCTGGACGCCCGGCGCTCGTCGGGAATCATCGGGTCGGTTGAGAAGGACGTCGCGGCTGTCCACCAGCTCATGGGCCACACCGTCGGTGAGACCGTGGTGGCGGTGCTGGTTCCCCTGCTTTCCCTCATCGCGCTCGTCGCGGTGGATTGGCGGATTGCGGCGGTGGCGGTCGTCCCGGTGCTGGTCACCTTCGCCCTGATGGGCGTAATGATGTCGCGTGGCGCCGGCCTTCAGCGCGACTACGAGCGAGCCTCCGAAGGAGTGACGGCCGCGGTCATCGAGTTGGTGCGCGGCATCCCGGTGATGAAGTCCTTCGGACGCGCCAACCAGGGCTCGGGCCGCTACGATGCCGCGGCGTCGTCGTTCGTCCGCGCGTGGTCCGCCTGGTCTCGGCAGTCGAACGTCTATCTTGGGCTCATCGACGTGGTGACGTCTCCGATCACGGTCCTCGCAGTGGTGTGCGGCGCCGGCCTCGCTCTGAGGGACGCCGCGGGCGGCACACCGGAGGGCCTCGTCGCCGGGCTGGTTCTCGGCCTTGGATTCTCCGCGGCGATCGTGCGGGTGGCCATGAACTCCGAACCCATCATCGCGGGGATCGCGGCCCTGAAATCCATCGCGGAGGTGCTGGGCACGCCGCCGATCGCCGAGCCCGCCGATCCGGTGCCCGTGCGCGGGGGCGCGCTCGAGGTCCGGAACCTGGTCTTCTCCTACGGGGATGGGCCGCGGGTCCTCGATGGGATGTCCGCGACGTTCGAACCGGGGACCCTCACGGCGTTGGTGGGGTCCTCCGGTTCCGGAAAGTCCACCGTCGCCCGGTTGTTGGCGCGTTTCCACGACCCCGTCGAAGGCTCGGTGCTGCTGGGCGGCGTCGATCTCCGCGACATCGCCGTGCGCGACGTGCACCGCTCGGTGTCGGTGGTGTTCCAAGATCCGCAGTTGCTCACGCTGCCGTTGCGGGAGAACATCCGGCTGGCCAAGAGAGACGCCACCGACGGCGACATCATGGCGGCCGCGAAGCTCGCGAACCTCGATGCGGTCATCGAGGCGCTGCCGAAGCGCCTGGATTCGGTGGTCAACGTCGACGTGACCTTTTCCGGTGGCGAGGCGCAGCGCGTGGCCATCGCGAGGTCGATCGTCACGGACGCGCCGGTGCTCATCTTCGACGAGGCAACCGCTTACGCGGATCCGGCTTCCGAGGCCCTCATCCAGTCCGCAATCGAGCGTTTGGCCCGTTCGCGGACGGTGATTGTGATCGCGCACAGGTTGAGCACGATCCGCAACGCCGACCGCATCCTCGTTCTCGATGGGGGAGCGGTCGCGGAGGCGGGTACCCACGACGAGTTGCTTGCGCGCGGTGGCCGCTACCGGGATTTGTGGCGCGCGTTCGCGCTCGACGACGAACCATCCGCCCCGCGGGGCATTGAATCAGACGATGAAAAGGCGGGGAACCGATGATTCGGGACTTGTGGTCGATGACGGATCGGCGCTCGAGAATGACGCTGGCGTGGCTCATTGCGTTGGCCGCGCTTGCCGCGCTGGCCCAGGGAGCGGCGTTCGTCGCGCTGCTGCCGCTGCTGTCGGCTCTGGCCGAGGGAGATGATGCGACGGCGTGGCGTTTCACCGGCGTCATCGCCGGCCTCGCGGCCGCCCATGCGGTGCTGTCTCTCGCCGCGGGGACGGTCGGCAGGGCGAATTCCGCAGCGGTGCTGTCGTCCCTGCTGCGTTCCCTGGGCGAACGCGTGCTGACGTTGCCACTCGGGTACGTCACCAAGTCCACGGCCGGCCGCTTTTCGGAGATGGCGTCGTCGGGTATCGCGTTTGCGGCGTCCGTGCCGCACGTGATCCTGCGGCCCGTCATCGCCGCGGTGGTTGCGCCGACCGTCATCGCCTTCGGAATTCTGGCGGTGGATTGGCGCGTCGGTTTGGTTCTCGTCGCGTCGGCGCCGGTGATCTTCTTCGCCTACCGGGCCATTGGCCGGGTCGGCGGGGAGTCGGACGAAGCGCATGCTGACGCCGTCGCTGCCGTCTCCGGCAGGCTGATCGAGTTCACCCGCTGCCAGCAGGCGATTCGCGCCGCGAGCGACGGTTCGGCGGCGGACGCGATGGTGGATGAGGCGATCCGGGCCCAACACGATGCGTTCGCGAAGGCGACGTCGACGCAGGGGGCGGCCATCGGACGGTTGAGTTCGGTCGTCCATGCGGTGTTCACGGCGGCGGTAATCGTCGCCGTGGCAGTCGCCGCGACGGGCGGGATGGCGCCGGCGCATTTGGCGCCAATGCTCATCGTGGTCGTCCAGTTCACCGGACCGATCACCACGGCGGGAGCGTTGTCCGGCGGTTTCGGTGCGGGCCGCAACACGTTGGCTGCGTTGCGTGATCTGCGGGCAATCCCCGCCCTTCCCGAACCTGCCGCACCGGAGCCGCCCGACGGGCATGACGTGGAGTTCCGCGGCGTGAGCTTCGGGTACGGGGATAAGAAGGTTCTCGACGGCGTCAGCTTCCGTGCACCTCAGGGAGCGCTGGTTGCCGTAGTGGGACCGTCGGGGGCGGGCAAGACGACGGTCATGCGGCTGCTGTCGCGTTTTCATGATCCGGACTCGGGGGAGATCCTCATCGGCGGGGTGCCCTTGCCTCGAATCGGCACAGACGGCGTGAACTCGCTGGTGACCCCGGTGTTCCAGGAGACGTTCCTTTTCGACGCGTCCGTGCGGGACAACGTGGTCTTCGCCGACCCCGAATTCGGTTCCGGGCCCGGTGACGGGGACCGCTTGCGCGAGGCCGCCCGGCGTTCCGGGGTGGACCGCATCGTGGAGCTGCTGCCTTCCGGGTGGGATACCCCGGTGGGGGAGGAGGGGACGCTGCTGTCGGGAGGCGAGCGGCAGCGCCTCGCCATCGCCCGGGCGCTTCTGAAGGATTCCCCGGTGGTGCTTCTCGACGAGCCGACGTCCTCGCTGGATGCGGCCACTGAGCGGGCGATCGTCGGCACGATGGAGGCGTTGCGCGGCGATCACACCGTGATCGTCGTCGCCCATCGCCTGCACACCGTCCGCGATGCCGACCTCATCGTCGTGCTTTCAGAGGACGGGACGGTCGCAGAACGGGGTACGCACGATGAATTGCTGGCGAAGGGCGGTCGCTACGCCGAGTCGTGGGCGTGCCGGACGGGGAGCTCCCCGGGCGCCTGATCCTCATCACCTGGTCGATGCCCTCACGGGCGCCCTGCCGCAGCTTCCCGAATCCCACCGCCAGACGCTCGGTGGACAGAGCGAAACCGCCGACGAAAACGCCGAGCAGCACGAACACCGACGAGCTGTAAAGACTGAAGCTCCCGGGAACGCGAAAATAGCCCCCTTTTCTCATCCCAGTGAAAGTTGGGAGGGAAGGGGGGGGGGG
>NZ_KV797727.1:0-82801 GCF_001809455.1 Corynebacterium sp. HMSC074C11 | reverse complement strand
GGGGGGGGGGGCTCGTTGCTGCCATTTGCCTCTATTTGCTACCGCCCGTGCACCTGGTTCTGAGCAATTTCCAGCCCGTGGCTGGCGATTAGCTCCACTGCCTCCGCCGCGGTGGGCAGGGTGAAAGCGAGTTCCTCGCGCTCCTTGGCATTGAAGTTGTGCAGCACATAATCAGCTGGATCCTGGCGGCCCGGAGGACGACCAATGCCAATGCGCACGCGCATGTAGTCCTTCGTGCCCAATGACTTCGAGGTCGAACGCAGCCCATTGTGGCCATTCTCGCCACCGCCACGTTTGAGGCGGACCACGCCCGGGTCCAGATCTAGCTCATCGTGGACCACCACGACGTCGGTAGGTGCGATGTTGAAGAACTTCGCCAGCGCCGCGACCGGCCCGCCCGACAGATTCATGTACGTCCGGGGTTTAGCCAGAATCACCTGTCGCTCGCCACCATCGGAGGTTTTAAACCGAGTCTGCACAATCTCAGCGTTGGACTTCTTGTGCACGCTAAACGACGACGGCATCGGAGAAGTGCGGCTAGCTAGTTCATCTAGCACCAGATGTCCGACGTTATGGCGGGTGAGTTCATATTTGGGCCCAGGGTTGCCGAGGCCCACGACAAGTAGAGGCGTGGTGGAGGCGTTCATGAGTTCAATCTTGGCACACGGTAAGCAATCTTTTGGTTTTGGGGAGTGCAAAAAAGGGACGGACAAGAGCGTCCGTCCCTTTTTTGTTAGCTAAGCGTGAAAGCCTGTATTGGCTCAGTCAGCTAGAGCTATTCAGCGCTTAAATTACTCAGCGGATTCCTCAGCTGGCTCATCCGGGGTCTCAGCCTCGCCCATGCCCTCGATGTCGGCATCGACGTCACCAGCCGGCTCCTCCTCCGGCTCGACGATGTTGAAGATGAGCAGGTCAGCGTCGTCGGTGAGGACCAGGCCCTCTGGCAGGGTAACGTCGCCGGCGTGAACCATGGTGCCGACCTCTGCACCCTCGACGGAGACCTCAATCTCTTCCGGAATAGCCAGAACCGGTGCGTTGACCAGAATGGTCTCGGCATCCTGCATGAGCAGGGCACCCGGAGCGAGCTCGCCAGTCGGAACGACCGGAACCTCAACCTCAACCTTCTCGTCACGGTGAATGGCGAGCAGGTCAGCGTGGTCGATGTCGAGAGTCAGCGGGTTCTGGTCAACAGCCTTAACCATGGACAGCTGGGACTCGCCCTCGATGTTGACGTCCAGAACAGCGTTGACACCGTGGTTACGGATGACAGCGTGGAAATCCAGAGTGTCAACGAGGATGTGCTTCGGAGCATCCAGGTCAGCGCCGTAGATGACAACCGGGATGTCGCCAGCAACGCGGGCACGGCGAGCGGCACCCTTGCCGAACTCGGTGCGGTTACGAGCATCAATCTTGATGATGTTGGGCTTTGCCATGAAAATGGACTCCTAAACGATTCGATACTGAGTCGTCGAGTCGAGCACGTGCCGCATCCATGCCTCTGTGGGCGCAAAAGTTGGGCTGCGAGCGTCGCGTCGATAACGGCAACCAGCTATTGTGGTCGCCCTCGCCGAGACTTACCGGAAAAATTGTAGTGGACTAACAGGTCAAACAGCAAACCCCGCCACCACCAGCAAAACTAGGTTGCTGGTCGCAGCGGGGTGCCCGTCGGCAAGCGGAAAGAGCTTATGCCTGGCCCTCGAAGAGAGTGGTGACGGAACCGTTTTCGAAGATCTCGTGGATCGTCTTAGCCAGCAGCGGCGCAATTGGCAGGACGGTCAGGTTGTCCCAGCCCTCGGTGGACTGCGGCAGAGTATCGGTGGTGATGACCTCGCGGGCACCGCACTTCGACAGGCGCTCGCGAGCTGGGTCAGAGAAGACACCGTGCGTGGTAGCGATGATGACATCCTCAGCGCCAGCCTCACGCAGCACCTTGACAGCGCCGGCGATGGTGCCGCCGGTGTCAATCATGTCGTCGATGAGTAGACAGGTCTTACCGGAGACCTCGCCGACCACACGGTTGGCGACAACCTGGTTCGCGACATCGACGGAACGGGTCTTGTGAATGAAAGCCAGCGGGGCATCGCCCAGGGTGTTGGCCCACTTCTCGGAAACCTTCACACGGCCGGCGTCAGGGGAGACCACGACGAGGTTGTCCAGGGAGTAGTTCTTCTTGATGTACTCCGACAGAATCGGCATGGCGTGCATGTGATCGACCGGGCCGTCGAAGAAGCCCTGAATCTGATCGGTGTGGAGGTCCACGGAGACGATGCGGTCAGCGCCAGCGGTCTTGAGCAGGTCAGCGACCAGGCGAGCGGAAATCGGCTCACGGCCACGGTGCTTCTTGTCCTGGCGGGCGTATGGGAAGAACGGCAGGATAGCGGTGATGCGCTTGGCCGAACCGCGCTTGAGCGCGTCAATCATAATCAGCTGCTCGATGAGCCACTTATTCAGCGGTGCCGGGTGTGCCTGTAGCACGAAGGCATCGGAACCGCGGACGGATTCCTCGTAGCGCACGAAGATTTCGCCGTTGGCAAAATCACGAGCGGTCATCGGAGTCAGCTCTGTGCCGAGCTCCTTGGCAACTGCCTCGCCCAATTCCGGGTGTGCCCTTCCGGAGAAGAGCATGAGGTTCTTTTGGTTATCGATCCACTGGCCGGTCATCTGCCGTCTAGCCTTCCTGGTCTTCCTTGTTGTTGTCAGCGTTGTCAGCTACCTGCGCCGCCTGCGCTGCCTCAGCAGCAGCGGTACCTGGACGCTTCCGCTCGACCCATCCCTCGATGTTGCGCTGACGGCCACCACTGACCGCCAATGCTCCCGGAGGAACGTCGTCCTTAATAACAGTACCTGCACCTGAGTACGCACCATCACCCACGGTCACCGGAGCGATGAACATGGTGTCGGAGCCGGTGCGAACATGCGAGCCGATAACGGTGCGGTGCTTGTTGACACCGTCGTAGTTCACGAACACGCTGGAGGCGCCAATGTTGGAGTGCTCGCCAATCTCCGCATCGCCGACGTAGGTCAGGTGCGGAACCTTCGAACCGTTTCCGATCTGCGCGTTCTTCGCCTCTACGAAGCCACCGAGCTTCGCGCCGACACCGAGTTTGGTGTTCGGGCGAATGTAGGTGAACGGTCCGACCGTCGCATCCTCGCCGATCTCCGAATCGGAACCGTGCGTACGCACGACGCTGGCGCGCTTGCCGACGACCATGTTGGTCAGTGTCGTGTCCGGTCCCACGGTGGCCCCGTCGCCAATCACAGTCTTGCCGTGCAGCTGGGTGCCCGGCAGAATCGTGACATCGCGTCCGATCTCCACCTCAACATCAATCCACGTGGTGTCCGGATCGACGAGAGTGGCACCTGCGCGCATAGCTTCCTCGCAGGTGCGGCGGTTGAGCTCGCGGCCAAGGGTAGCCAGCTGTACGCGGTCATTGACACCGGCGACGACGGTGGCGTCGGCGAGGCGGTGGCCGCGCACTGAGCGGTCGGCCTCCCGGGCGATGCCAATGACATCGGTGAGGTAGAGCTCGCCCTGGGCATTGTTGGTGTCCAATTGCTTGAGGGCGTTTGCCAGGGTCTCGGCATCGAATGCGTAGACACCGGAGTTGACCTCGGTGATCTCACGTTCCTCGTCGGAGGCGTCCTTTTCCTCCACGATGCGCAGAACTTCGCCGTCGGCGTTACGAACGATGCGGCCGTAACCGTGCGGGTTTTCAGCAGTGGAGGTCAGCACGGTCACGGCAGCGCGTGGCTTGCGGTTGTGTTCTTCGAGCAGCGCCTGGAGCGCTTCGGAATCCAGCAGCGGAACATCGGAAGTGGTTACCAAGATGGTGCCATCGAAATTCTGCAGCTCAGGGTGTTCCAGTGCGCACTGAACAGCGTGGCCGGTACCGTTTTGCTCTTCCTGCGGGGCAATGACGACGTCGTTGGAGTGCTCGGCCTTCTCTGTCCAGGTGCCGATGGCGTCGATTACCTTTTCGCGCTGGTGGCCAACGACAACAGCAATCTCATCCGGACTAATGCCCTTGGCGGCATAGAGCGCGTGCTCCAACATGGTGCGACCGCCGATAGCGTGCAGCATTTTCGGCGTATCGGATTTCATTCGGGTGCCTTGACCCGCGGCGAGAATGACCACAGCGGTGGCCGAACCGTTTGACATGAAACTTGCTACTCCTCGGTCAGGGTGCATCACGGTCACGGCGGGGCGAAAAGTCACTTCTTAATTAAGGGGCCGGCCCCCCGCTTGCTCTCCCACCAGGACTCGAACCTAGAATGCCGGTACCAAAAACCGGAGTGTTGCCATTACACCATGGGAGAATGGGGCGAACGCGAAAAAATTGCATGGCTGAGTCGACTCAGCCGGCTCGCTTGCGCCTGCGATATACGATAGCAAGACTTTAGCCACTAATCTAAAAGCATGGCCTCTAATTCTCCGAGACGACGTATGACCGGTCCACAGCGCAAAGCTCAGCTGACAGAAGTCAGCCGTGGAATCTTTGCCGCCAAGGGGCTTGATGCCGCCTCAATGGAGGAGATCGCTGCCGCAGCCGGGGTGTCAAAGCCGGTTGTCTACGAGCATTTTGGTACCAAAGAGCGGCTCTACCAGGCAGTCGTCGACCAGGAGATGAAGACCCTGGAGGCCACGATTAGGGAAGCGTTGTCCCTGGGGCGCTCGCGTTACCGCATCGAACAGGCGGTGTTGGCATTGCTGACTTATGTCGAGGAAAACCCGGAGGGATTCTCCATTATTTCTCGCGACCCCGGTGTGGCGGGTGGCTATGAGACGCTGCTGAATAATGCCACTGAGTCGGTTACGCCTATCCTCTCCGAGGCTTTCAAACGCGCTGGTTTCGACCCGGCCATGTCGGTGCTCTACGGAAACTGCATGGTCGGTATGGTTTCGCAGACTGCTCGCTGGTGGATGGAGAAGCGCAGTCCGGATAAAGAGACGGTGGCGGCGCACATCGTGAACCTGTGCTGGAACGGGCTGGCCGGCATGGAGGGGGCCCCGACTCTGCATGGCTCCGCTGATGTACCAGCGGCCGCTGAGGGCGCGAAGTTCGGAGCAGGTGCTGCGGCAGACCCGATGCAGGTGGCGGAGAACGGCTAACCAGCGCGCAGGGTGAATCCGGGGTGCATGGTTATATTGGGGCTATGCCAACTTCTGCGTCTTCCTCGGCGAAAGCCACACCCAGCATTCTGCCGAACCCGCTGTCGGGGCTGGAAAGTCTCGTTGTCACGGATCCTCAATTTGTCGGCGTGCTCGGGCGCGTCGGCGAAGACGGGCTGGCGCTCACGGGTGCGGACGCGGTGCGTTCGCACCTTATTTACGCCATGTCCACGAAGGTGCCGGTGCTGGTCGTCACGGCTACTGGCCGTGAGGCGGAGGACCTGACTGCCGAGGTCAAGTCGATGATCGGCGACCGTGTAGCTATGTTCCCCTCGTGGGAGACGCTCCCGCATGAGAAGCTTTCGCCGGCTGTGGATACTGTGGCGCAGCGTCGTAAGGCGCTTTACGACGTTCGCCGGGGCAAAGTCGACGTTCTGATTGCGGCGGTGCGCTCGTTGGTGCAGCCGATTGTGGACGACCTCGAGGCTGAAGCCAGCGCGCCCATCCACATCCAGCTGGACCAGGACTGCGAGAACCTGGTTGAGCGGCTGGTGCATCACGGCTATTCGCATGTGGACATGGTCGGCAGGCGTGGTCAGTTTGCCGTGCGTGGCGGCATCGTCGATGTCTTCCCGGCGACCGAAGAGCTGCCGGTTCGTATCGAGCTCTGGGGTGACGAGGTTACCGACCTGCGCGCCTTTTCCGTCGCTGACCAGCGCACGATCTCTGAGATAGAGGTCGACCAGCTGGATATCTTCCCGTGCCGTGCACTGCTTATCGACGACGACGTGAAGGGCGCCGCGGAGAAACTCGCCACCACGCGTTCTGGACAGGTCCAAGAAATGCTCACCCGCATCGGTGATGGCCAGTGGGTGGAGGGCATGGAGTCGCTGATCCCACTGATTAGTCAGCATCCGATGAAGATGCTCACCGAGGTCATGCCGGAGAAAACGCATGTGCTCATGTGCGGGCCGGAGCGCATTCGCTCTCGCGCGCAGGACCTGATTAGTGCGGGCGAGGAGTTTATGGCCGCAGCGTGGGAAACGGCCGCGATGGGTGGCTCGGCGCCAATCGCCACCGATGGTCTGGAGCCCAGCGCTTACCGTAGCTTGGCCTCTATCCCGATGCCCACCTCGTGGCATATTTCCCCGCCCGGCATGTTGGAGGCGGGGGTCACCGAAGATGATGTGCTGCCGCTAACCTTTGAGCCTGGGCCCGCGCCACGCGGTGACTTAAAGGAAATTGGTCACCTGATGAGGCAGCTGCGCGATGCCACGGTCGCGGGGGAACGAGTGGCGTACGTGGCGGCGACGCCCGCGGGCGCGCGTCGGCAAGCGGAAAGGTTTAGGGAAGCCGGAATTGCGACGCGCATGGCGGCGGGCCCGGAGTATCCCGAGTCCGGGAGAATTACCGTCTACCAGGGTGTTTTGCACGGCGGCCTGGTGTTCCCGCGTATTCCCGGTGGCGCGCTGACTCTGATTACTGAGCAGGACATCACGGGTAACCGCATCGCGGAAGGTGCCCTTGGTGGTCGCCGTAAACCGGCGAAGCGCCGTGGTCGCGTGGATCCGCTGGCACTGAAGGCCGGCGACTATGTCGTACACGACACTCATGGCATCGGTCGATTTGTGAAGCTCACTGAGCGCACCATCGGCACGGGCGAGGATCAGGCTCGCCGCGAGTACGTGGTGCTCGAGTACGCACCGAGCAAGCGCGGAGGTCCCTCGGACCAGCTCTACGTGCCGATGGAGAGCCTGGATCTGCTGTCGCGCTATGTCGGCGGCGAAAAGCCCGCGCTGTCGAAGATGGGCGGCTCGGACTGGAAGTCCACCAAGCGCAAGGCCCGTGGCGCTGTCCGCGAGATAGCGGAAGAGCTGGTCAAGCTCTACGCCGAGCGTCAAGCCGCGCCGGGCCACGCGTTCGCGCCGGATACGCCGTGGCAGCAGGAGATGGAGGATAACTTCCCCTTCACCGAGACTGAGGACCAGCTGCAGGCCATCGACGAAATCAAGTCCGACATGGAAAAGCCGGTACCGATGGACCGCGTGCTCATCGGCGATGTCGGCTACGGCAAGACCGAGGTGGCACTGCGTGCTGCTTTCAAAGCGGTTCAAGATGGCCGTCAGGTAGCAGTGTTGGTGCCGACCACGCTGTTGGCACAGCAGCATTTGACTACTTTCACTCAGCGTATGGAGGGCTTCCCAGTCACCATCCGCGGGCTGTCCCGCTTCACCTCACCGAAGGACTCCAAAGAGGTTCTCGAAGGGTTGAAGAATGGGACGGTCGATATTGTTATCGGCACGCATCGTCTCTTGCAGACTGGCGTGCAGTGGAAAGAACTCGGTCTGGTCATCGTTGACGAGGAGCAGCGTTTCGGCGTCGAGCACAAGGAGCACATCAAGGCGCTGCGTCACCACGTCGACGTGCTCACCATGTCCGCAACGCCAATTCCGCGCACGCTCGAAATGTCGATTGCCGGCATCCGCGAGATGAGCCAGATTCTTACCCCGCCGCAGGACCGCCACCCGGTGCTGACATACGTCGGCGCGCAGTCTGACAAGCAGGTCGCCGCTGCTATCAGGCGCGAGCTGCTTCGCGACGGCCAGGTGTTCTACCTGCATAATAAGGTGGAAACCATTGACAAGGTCGCACAGAATATCCGCAATTTGGTGCCCGAGGCCCGTGTGGTAGTGGCCCACGGTCAGATGGGGGAGGAGCAGCTGGAGCGCACGGTCGAGGGCTTCTGGCAGCGCGAGTACGACGTGCTGGTGTGTACCACCATCGTGGAGACCGGCCTGGATATTGCCAACGCGAATACGTTGATTGTGGAAAACGCTCACCATATGGGTCTTTCCCAGCTGCACCAGCTGCGTGGTCGCGTGGGCCGTTCCCGTGAGCGCGCCTATGCCTACTTCCTCTACCCGGAGAATCAGACGCTGACGGAGACTTCCTACGACCGTCTGTCCACGATCGCGCAGAACAATGACTTGGGTGCCGGTATGGCCGTGGCCATGAAGGACCTGGAAATGCGCGGAGCCGGAAATATCCTCGGTGCGGAGCAGTCCGGTCACATTGCCGGCGTCGGCTTCGACATGTACGTCCGACTGGTTGGCGAGGCCGTGGCTGCACTGAAGGCAGTGGCCGATGGTGAAACTCCGGATGCTTCCGATAACGAACCGAAGGAAGTTCGGATTGATTTGCCGGTGGATGCGAATATTCCGGCCGAATATGTGTCGTCGGAACGCCTACGTCTAGAGGCGTACCGCAAATTTGCTGCCGCCAGTGCGCTGGACGATATCGACGTAGTGCTCGAAGAGCTCGTCGACCGTTACGGAACCCCACCCATTGAGGTGGAGAGACTGGCGGTTATTTCACGGCTTCGAATTATTTGCCGGGAATTCGGCGTGCATGAAGTTCAAGCCATGGGGGCGCACATTAGAATAACCCCTATGGAGCTTGCTGACTCCAAGCAGGTGCGTCTCAAGCGCCTGTATCCACAGGCGACCTATCGTGCGGCAACGCGCACGGTTTCCGTCGGAATGCCGAAGGAAGGGCGAGGGTTGCGGGCAAAACCTGTCCGCGATATTGCATTGGTGCAGTGGGTAGCAGACTTCTTGACATCGATGGCGGGAATTCCACGTATGGATATCTCGCACATGGGAAAGGACTAGAAAACGTATGACTATCATCAAGCTCGATAGCCGCTTTCCAACTGCGATTCCGCTGGAAGCCGCTAGCCTGCTGACCGGTGAAGTCAGCTACACCGAAGAAGTCCCGATCCGTGTGCGCTGGGCAATCGCCGACGCCGGTGGGCACTCGGTGTCTCGGGCGGAGATTCTGGTCACCACCGATATGGAAAATGATGAGGTACTCGATCGCCTCGATGCGGGCGAGAAAGTCTACTCGGTCGAGCTGGATGATGCGCCGGACCCAGCAGCTCCAGCGGACCCGGCCGCTCCGGTTGCCGCGGCTCCCGTGCAGGAGTCGGCGCCGGAACCAGAATCGGAACCAGTGGCAGAACCGCTGACTCTGCAGGAACAGCTTGCCGCAGCTCGTCTGCCCCACGTCGTCGAGGCTGTGGACATCATGGCGGCCGCACGGCGCACGGGGCAGTGGGAAGCTCGCCAGACGCACAAGAGCCTGCTGCCGTATCTCATTGAAGAGACCTACGAGTTTGTCGATGCAGTCAACGAAGGCGGTGACATTCGTAGCGAGCTGTCAGATCTGCTGCTGCAAGTCCTCTTCCACGCTGAAATCGCTGAGGACTTCGACTTCGACGACGTGGCGACCGACTTTATTTTGAAGATGCGAGCTCGTCAGCCGTACCTCTTCGACGGCACTGTGGCCGAGGGAGAAATGGTCTCGGAGGAAGAGCAGGAGCGACTGTGGACTTACGGCCGCGGACGTCCGCGCTCGAACCCGGCTACGCAGTTGCCAGCTCTGACTTTGGCTGAGGAAGCCATCCGCCGCGCACGTGCGCTGGGACTGTCCGATGCCGACATTCCAGTGGAGATTCTGGTCCCGACCCCGGGACTGGAGACTGAGTCCGGTGCTGAAGAGCGGACCCGACAGGCTTCACGCGCATTCCTGGCTGAGCTGGCCCAGATGGAGAATCAGCAGGCCGGTAGTGCTGAGCAGTGGGCAGCGGGCAGCGAAGATAACGAAGGGGCTGAGGACCTCGGCCCGTCGGAAAGCGACAGCTAGTTTCCAACAAAAGTGATTTCTGTCCTCGAGTTTGAGTGATTTTTACGGTTCACCCCGTAGAGTAATTCCCCATGCCTTCTAATTCTCCCTTTGATGAATACGCGCACCCCGCACCCCGCGGGGCGAAGTCGCGTGGCCGCAGTAGGGGGAAAAAGAAGTCCTCGCGAGGCTGTGGCTGCCTCGGTCTAACCTCCCTGGCGGTGCTGATTATCATTGGCACGGTTGGGGCGTTGGCGATGTTCACTGGACCCGTTATCCCGTCGTTGACCAAGAAGCCGATTCCGGACAATGTGCCGCCTGCCGCGGCTGAGCCACCGCCGATGATTGATGTCAACGCGCCCGGGCGCACCTCTGAACAGCTCCGACAGTGGGCGCAGCAGATTTCCCCGAAGACGGGGATTTCTGAGGACGCCCTCCGCGCCTACGGCAACGCATATGTGATTGCGGCCGAACAGTTCCCGAACTGCCACCTGGAGTGGAACACGCTTGCAGGACTGGGCAAGGTGGAGACTAATCATGGCACGTACTCGGGCAATTGGCTCAAGCCGGCGCATATCGGTGCCGATGGGGTAGTGCGTCCGACGATTATCGGCCCGCCGCTGGACGGCACGAATGGCTTCGCCGAGGTTCTCGATACTGACAATGGCGAACTCGACGGTGACACAGAGTATGACCGCGCTGTGGGGCCGATGCAGTTTATTCCCGAGACATGGCATCGCTTTGCGATGGATGCTTCGGGTGATGGTGTCGCCGACCCCAACAACATCGACGACGCGACTGCGACAACCGCACGGATGCTCTGCAGTGGGGAACGCGACCTCGCCACCCCGGAAGGGTGGGCATCTGCAATTCGCTCATATAACCAATCTGAGCAGTATCTTCGCGATGTTCGGGACGCTGCGGCGAACTATGCGCTGAATCAGCCCGCATAGGGTGAAAAGGATTTAAGGCGAAGGTTGGCAAACCGTGCCAAAATTGGAGTCATGTGCCGGAACGGTTCCGGCGGAAAGGTGACCTATGGCTGCAATCATCGAGTTGAACGCACGCGAAATTCTGGACTCCCGTGGTAACCCGACCGTTGAGGTTGAGGTGCTGTTGGAAGACGGCGCTGTGGGCCGCGCTGCGGTTCCGTCCGGTGCCTCTACCGGTGTACACGAGGCTCACGAGCTCCGCGATGGTGAGGATCGTTACCTGGGCAAGGGTGTCCAGAAGGCTGTCCGCGCGGTGCTCGAGGAGATTGAGGACGCAATTATTGGCCTCGAGGCTGAGGATCAGCGTCTGGTTGACAAGACCATGATTGAGCTGGACGGCACCGACAACAAGTCTCGCCTGGGTGCCAACGCCATTCTCGGTGTGTCCATGGCCGTTGCCAAGGCCGCTGCTGAGTCCGCTGGCCTGGACCTGTTCCGCTATGTCGGTGGCCCGAACGGCCACGTTCTACCGGTCCCGATGATGAATATCCTCAACGGTGGTGCACATGCGGACTCCGGCGTTGACGTCCAGGAGTTCATGATTGCTCCGATTGGCGCCCCGACCTTCAAGGAGGCACTGCGTGTCGGCGCTGAGGTCTACCACGCACTGAAGAAGGTCATCAAGGACAAGGGTCTGTCCACTGGTCTCGGCGATGAGGGCGGCTTCGCTCCGTCGGTTGACTCCACCAAGGCTGCTCTTGACCTGATTGTTGAGGCAATTGAGGCCGCTGGCTACAAGCTGGGCGACGACGTCGCTCTGGCTCTCGACGTGGCTTCTTCCGAGTTCTTCAAGGACGGCAAGTACCACTTCGAGGGCGGCGAGCACACCGCTGAGGAGATGGCCGATGTCTACGCTGACCTGGTTGAGAACTACGCCATCGTCTCCATCGAGGATCCACTGCAGGAAGATGACTGGGAGGGCTACACCAAGCTGACCGCTCAGCTTGGTGACAAGGTCCAGATTGTCGGCGATGACTTCTTCGTTACCAACCCGAAGCGTCTGGCTGAGGGCATTGAGAAGAAGGCCGCTAACGCTCTGCTGGTCAAGGTCAACCAGATCGGTTCCCTGTCTGAGACCTTCGAGGCCGTCGCAATGGCCCACAACGCCGGTTACAAGACCATGATGTCGCACCGCTCCGGTGAGACTGAGGACACCACCATCGCTGACCTGGCCGTCGGTCTCAACTGTGGCCAGATCAAGACCGGTGCTCCGGCTCGCTCCGAGCGCGTTGCTAAGTACAACCAGCTGCTGCGCATCGAAGAGTACCTCGGCGACGCTGCAGTCTACGCTGGCCGCAGCGCTTTCCCGCGTCTTAAGTAAGCAGTTGATACGCTGCGAAAGCTGCGTATAGCATTGCCCGCCCGCACCACGCACGTGGTTGTGGGCGGGTTTTTGTTATTTCATCGGCTGGCGGTCGGGTAGAGTGTGGGGCATGAGTGCATCGGACCGATCTCGCCGCGGAACACAGTCGCGCCCTGCAGGGGCGGGGCAGCGTTCGGCAGCGGCAATCGCATCGGGAATGCGCTCGCTGAGCACGGCACAGAAGATCGGGATTGGTCTGCTGGTACTTTTCTTAGTATCTGTTCTCGCAATCCCGCTGCGGACTTTTGCACAACAGCAGGCGGATGTAGCCGCAACGCAGGACAATATTGTTCGCATGGAACAGCGAATTGAGCAGCTAGAGGATGAAAAGGAGCTTTACTCCAACCCTGCCTATATCAAGGAGCAGGCACGTCTGCGCCTGGGGCTGGTAGAGCCGGGGGAGACCCCATTCCGTATCCTCGATCCGGCAGTGGGCGAACAGCCCGTGACGCAACCGGAGGAAATGCCGCAGCACCAGGCCAAGAAGTGGTACGAGACTCTGTGGGATTCCATTTCCATCCCGCCCGAGCCTGAAGAGACTCGCCCTAATCCGGGGCGCGATCAGGCAACGAGGCCTGAGAGCTTGCCGACGGTACCGGAGTCCTAAATCTCCGTAGGGCTCTCGGTGGGGTTGAATGCGCGGCGGAGTGTGCCGTCGTAAAGCGAAACAACGCGCTTGTAAGGCGACTGTGAGATTATGTGTCAGTAAAACGGAAGCAAAAGGAGTGTGACCGATGTCTGTGGATACCGCAGATTTGGAAGTGATAGCGGAGCAGCTCGGACGTGAACCACGGGGTGTAGTGGACATCTCTTACCGCAGCCCCGACGGCACTCCTGGTGTGGTCAAGACGAAGCCTCGTTTGGACGATGGCACTCCGTTTCCCACGCTCTTTTACCTGACTGATCCGCGACTCACCGCGGAGGCCTCCCGGTTGGAGACGACCGGCGTGATGAAGGAAATGACCGCGCGTCTGGAAAGTGACGAAGAGCTTGCCGCCGATTACCAGCGTGCACACGAGGCGTTTCTGGCGGAGCGCAATGAGATGGAAGACCTGGGCACGGACTTCTCCGGTGGTGGCATGCCGACGCGCGTGAAGTGCCTACACGTTCTTATTGCCTACGCGTTGGCAAAGGGGCCGGATCACTTCCGACTGGGTACGGAGTCAGTGGCGCTGGCGGCGGAGAATGAGAAGCTGCGCGGCACCGCGATTCCCGCGGACTGGCCGACGATTTCCGAGCTCGGTATTGCGTATCCGGGGGTGGAGGGATAAATGACGACTCTCGCTGCCGTCGACTGCGGCACTAACTCGCTTCGACTGCTTATCAGCCGGGTCGAGGTCGTCGATGGAGTTCTCGAAATCACAGAACTGCACCGACTGATGGAAATCGTCCGCCTTGGCCAGGGCGTGGATGCCACTGGCATGCTGGCCCCGGAGGCACTGGAGCGCGTGCGGGAGGCTCTGACGAAGTATGCAGAGCTTATGCAAGTCGAAAAAGTCCAAGCAGTCCGAATGGTGGCGACATCGGCGACGCGCGACGCAAGCAACCGCGACGATTTCTTCGCCATGACCCGCGAGATTCTCGCTCCGTGGGGTGCAGAGGCCGAGGTTATTTCCGGCGACGAGGAAGCCGCGCTGTCCTTCCGCGGGGCAGTCGATGACTTGGAGCCCGAGCTGGGGCCGTATTGCGTCATCGACGTCGGCGGCGGCTCCACCGAGGTTATTGTCGGTGACCACGATGGTACGGTAGCCGGCTCTGATTCCGTGGCTATGGGCAGTGTGCGCTTGACCGAACGGTTCCTGCAGGCCTCGCCGCCGACGGCGGAGCAGGTCCAGGAGGCGCGTTCGTATGTTGCGGAACTGGCCGACGAGATTGTTGCGAAGGTGCCTGTCGACAAGGCTCGCACCATCGTCGGCTGCGCCGGGACCTTCACCACTCTGTCGGCGCTGGCACAGGGCCTAGAAACCTATGACCCGGAGGCAATCCACCTGTCGCAGCTGCGCTTTGCGGCGTTGCGTGCGTTGACAGCATCCGTCGTCGAGACCGATGCGGAATCCCTTGCTGCGAATCCGGTCATGCACCCGAAGCGCGCGGATGTCTTCGCCGGTGGTTCCATCATTGTTGACGGTCTGATAGACATGTTTGAGGCGTTGCCGCTTTCCGAGGCAGCCAAGGAAGAGCAGCGCTTTTTCTACATCAGCGAGAAGGATATCCTCGACGGAATTGTGGCGAGTTTGGTAGACACCCATATCGCCCATTAATCTTTCTTAGGGGCCCCTATAGCCCAATTGGCAGAGGCAGAGGACTTAAAATCCTTTCAGTGTGGGTTCGAGTCCCACTGGGGGCACTAAAAGGCCAGGTAGAAGCGTTTTTCTACCTGGCCTTTTGCTATTTGTGTGCGCTACACACGTATTACGGCAGGACGTTGAACTTCTTGCCGAGAACAAGTGCCGTGTTGAACACCTTCGAGTACAGCTCACGCGGCATCTGTGGCATCGACACCGGGGAAAGACGCTGCACGGTCACCGTCTGCGCATCGGTGTACTTCAGCAAGCCGCCCGCTGCTTGACGACGGCCCACACCCGAATCCTTGAAACCACCCATCGGGGCATCGACAGACGCGAAGGCCGCAGCAAAACCATCGTTGACATTGACGGTGCCGGCCTCAAGCTGTGGAGCCAGCTCCTTTGCGCGACGCGGGGAGGTCCACAGCGAAGCGTTGAGGCCATAACGGGAATCGTTGGACTTGGCGATGGCCTCATGAACATCCGAGACGCGCTGGAGGACTACTACTGGGCCGAATACCTCTTCGGTCAGCAGGGCGACGCCCTCCGGGACGTCGGTAAGCACGGTTGGCTCGTAGAACAGCGGTCCCAGATCGGGACGAGGACGACCACCGGCCAGTACAGTGGCGCCGGCCTCGATGGCCTCGTCGACCATGGACTTGACGATGTCGAACTGCCCCTGCGACTGTAGGCAGCCCATTTCGGTTTCCCACTCGTAGCCAGCGCCGATGGACATTGCCTTCACGCGGTCGGTGAATGCCGGGACGAATTCGTCCCAGACGGAGTCCACGACATAGATTCGCTCAATGGACACGCACAGGTGACCGGAGTTGGTGAAGCAGCCGATGCGCGCGCCCTCGACCGCGCGGTTGATGTTGGCATCCTCAGCGACAATCAGCGGGTTCTTGCCGCCGAGCTCCGCGGAGAAACTAATCAGGCGCTCGCCGCACTGCTGTGCCAGTGAGCGGCCGGTCTCGGAGGAGCCGGTGAACATCAGGAAGTCGCACTGGCCGACAATGCCCTGGCCGACCACGCGACCCGGACCTGGAATGACCTGGAAGAGATCTTCCGGAAGACCAGCGCGGTAGAGCAAATCGACAGCGAAGAGAGCGGTAAACGGAGTGGTGCTGTCCGGCTTGAGCACGATGGCGTTACCGGCCATCAGCGCAGCTAGCGCGTCGGAAACCGCGAGAGTCAGCGGGTAATTCCACGGCGCAATAACACCGACGACACCCTTGGGGTGGTGATAAACGGTGGTTTTGGACAGCACCGGTACTGCGCCGTGTGCTCGCTTCGGCTCCAGCAGCTTCGGCCCCTGGTTGCCGTAGTAACGAGCTGTGATGGCGGTGTGTACGAGCTCCTCGTGGGCACTGGCTCGGTTCTTGCCGGTCTCGGCCTGCAGTAAATCCAGCACCTGGTCGCAGTGGGTAAACAACAGGTCGTGGAAGTGGTGCAGCACTTCGCCGCGCTTTTCCGGTGCCATGCGGGCCCACTTCTTCTGCGCCGCACGGGCACGCTTGAAGGCCTCGTCGACATCGGCCTGGGTACCGACAGGAATCTGCGCCAGCTCCTGGCCGGTAAATGGCGCCGAGATAGTGGCGGTCTTCGACTTATCAGCTACCGTGACGCGCTGAAGAAGGCGGGCAACGAGCTCGTCGTTAAGCGGATTGCGGATGGTAGTTCGGTTTGTCGTGGCAGTAGATGCTGTCATGGCACAGATACTACTGTCGTACGGCACCCCGAGATAGAAAATTTGGCAAAACTACTAAAATTTAGAAAACTCTAGTAAGTAGTCCAGCCCATCCGACGGTTGCGGTCCGGGTCTCGCGGGCCATCGTTGCCGAACTCGAACGGTTCGTGACCGTCGACATCGCCGTAGCGCATCTCCGGGTCATCATCCAGATCGTCATCGATGTCGATGTCCGGCTTTTCCTCTGCCAACCGCTTGCCGAGAGTGTCATGCGGAGAAGCGCCTCGCCAGCGGTCTGGAGGATCCATTACATAATTCTCGCCGTCACCGGTGAGGAAGTCGCCATCGAGCCCCTCTGAGCCATCGAGCGTGGTCTCGTCGAAATCACCAGTGGTATCCGGATCGTAGTCAAGGCCATCAGACATCTTGACCAACCTCCTGTTTCGTAATCACTCAAGTGGTGCCCACGCCTGGCGACTGTGAGTGTTTCCGCGATTACAAAATCACCGCCAGCAGGCGAGGAATTACCTTGATACTAACTGTTTTTCAGGGTTGGGAACAATACCTTTACGTCGCCCGTTGAAGACAGTGTAGGCAGACGTATGCACGTGTGCCTAAGTTCAAAACTTGTAAGAAAAACTGAGAAAAAGAAAGAAGGACGACGTGCGCGAAAGCAGCAATCCTGCATTCAGTTCACTTACTAAGACCGTCGCCCGCGGACAGGCGGGCGCACAACACTACGGCCAAGGTCAGATGGGCGCTGACTACGGGGATAACCCGTACCAGTCGCAGGTTGCCGCCGACTACCGTCCGATGACGGTCGACGATGTCGTTTCCAAGACCGGCATCACGCTGGCAACCATCATCGTTTTGGCTGCAGTCAACTTCTTCATTGCCGTTAGCGTCTCCACCAGCCTGGCCATGATTCTGACCATCGTCGGCGCCATCGGTGGTCTGATTACTGTTTTGGTTTCCACCTTCGGCAAGAAGTACGGCTCCGCGCCGGTTACCCTCACCTACGCGGCCTTCGAGGGGCTCTTTGTCGGCGGCATCAGCTTCATGTTCACCGCCCCGATTCAGGGCGTTGCTGCTGGTGCGCTGATTATGCAGGCCGTGCTGGCCACCCTGGGTGTCTTCATCGGTATGCTCTTCGTCTACAAGTCGGGCGCTATCCGTGTGACCCCGAAGTTCACCCGATTCATGAGTGCGGCTCTGATTGGTGTCCTGGTCCTCATGCTGGGCAACCTGGTGCTCTCCCTGTTCGGCCTGGGCTTCCCGCTGCGTGACGGTGGCATGCTGTCGATCATCTTCTCGCTGGTCTGCATCGGCCTGGCAGCCTTTAGCTTCCTGATTGACTTCGATCAGGCTGACCGACTGGTCCGCGCAGGTGCTCCGGCTCAGTACGCCTGGGGTGTCGCCCTCGGCCTGGCTGTGACCTTGGTCTGGCTCTACACCGAGATTCTGCGTCTGCTGTCCTACTTCAGGGACTAAGCGCTAGAAAACTGAATAACGCATAAGCGCCGGTTGGCCCGTGATTACGGGTTGGCCGGCGCTTTCTCTTATCTGAAGTGCTACTTTTTCGATTCGCATTAAACACGGACGCGCGGTGGGCCAATCGACCGGCAGTCGACATATTGATCGATCGGGCTGTGCAGTGTGACGTCGTAAAGCGCGATATTGAAGCGGGAGAGGGTACAAAAAATGGACCGATAGGCCATATGGGCTTCTATCGGTCCAAGAATCGGGCGCTGTGGCCCGAGATCGCCGCCTGGGTTGAGGCGGTCTAGCGCCGGGGGGGAGTAACCTCGGCGTTTAGGCGTCCATATCCGGGTCGTACGGCTCAGCCTTAACTACGGTGACAGACACTTCGTCGCCGCTCGGGGAAGCGTAAGTGCGGGTCTCGCCCTCCTTAGCGCCGACCAGAGCCTTACCCAGCGGGGAATCGGTGGAGTAGGTCTCCAGATTCGGGTTGGAGGAGTCAGCGCCACGGGTACCGATGAGGAAGGTCTCGGTGTCGTCCTCGTCGCCGTCGTAGTAGACGTGGACCACGGTGCCGACCAGAGCCACACCGGACTCCTGCGGAATCTCGCCGACAGTGGCGCGCTGGAGCAGGTCTTCGAGGTAGCGGATGCGTGCCTCTTCCTGTCCCTGCTGCTCGCGGGCGGCATCGTAGCCGGCGTTTTCCTTCAAGTCGCCCTCTTCGCGGCGCTCGTTAATCTCGGCGGCGATGACCGGGCGGTTTTCATATAGCGCCTCAAGCTCGGCCTTGAGCTTGTCGTAGGACTCCTGGGTGAGCCATGGGCTATTGTTCTTTGCCTCAGTCATGGTTCCTCCTGTGTTTTTGGCTATTTAATACAAAAGCGGCCCCGCGTGGGGCCGTCGGCTGCGTCACAGGATAGCACTGTCACGCCACATGGCAATAACAGGCGCGTCGGAGTGTTGTCGCGCACGCTTTACGACGTGCCCCCGCAGCGCATGATCCTCAGTCGCGAAGGGAGATTATTTCGCAGGTGCGAGGAACTCCGGAATGTCGGTGGAGCAGCCATAGACATCGCCTGCGACGGCCAGCTCGCGGGTGGCAATGGGGACGTCCATCCGCACGGTAGCGGGGCCGCCGCCCGGGATGAATACGTCGCGACGGCCGACCTCTGCCACGTCATAGTTCAGCGCATAGATAATGCAGTAGCTATCCAGCTCCGGCTTTTCGCGGGTGACATCCAGTGTGAAGATGAACTGCTCATCTTCCTTACCTGGAGTGCGGCTCCAGCCCGCTTGCGTTGCAGAGACATCCGGGGCGGAGACGCGGTTCATCTGAACGAAGATGTATGCGCCGGCGATGACGAGCATGCCAACAATAGCGATGACAACCAATTTTGCGGGGAGAGTGCGACTGTTGTCCCCATAGCGCTCGCGCTGCTCGTTAGGCGCTGCGGTATTTCGGGTGTTTCGCTCCGAACTTTCAGCCATGCTTTTTAGCCTATCGGAGTTCTCGGTCGACGTGGTAAAATGTTGACAGTTAAACAATCTTTCTGGTGTGGCGCGGTGTCCTGCTGCTATGTCGTTCCGCCGAGTAGCGATGCTGCGTGGTCATATGATGGTGCAGCGCTATAGTGGGGCGGTATTGAAACGGTGCTGGAGTAGCATCGTTGCGGTCGAAGGGCTCCGGCCTTGGCCAGAAAACATGGACTGAGATAGTAGCGGGAGTGACTTCAATTGACACTTCGTCTGATGGCAATTCACGCTCATCCTGATGACGAATCGAGCAAGGGCGCCGCAACGATGGCCCGATATGCGGCGGAAGGGCATCGCGTCAAAGTGGTGACCTGCACCGGCGGTGAGGCCGGTAGCATTCTCAACCCTGCGATGGATCGGCCGGAGGTGCGGGAGAATATCGCCGCAGTGCGCGTTCACGAAATGGCTGCAGCCGCTGAGACTCTCGGCGTTGAACATGAGTGGCTCGGCTTTACCGACTCCGGTCTGCCTGCGGGCAACCCGGTGCCGGTGCTGTCGCACGGAGTGTTTGCTCGCCAATCGGTCGAGGATGCGACCAAGCCTCTCATTCGGGCAATTCGCGAGTTTCGTCCGCACGTCGTCATTACTTACGACGAAAACGGTGGCTACCCGCACCCGGACCACATCATGACCCATATCGTGTCCATGCGCGCTTGGCTGGAGTCTGGAACGGATAAGTACCCCGAGCTCGGTGAACCATGGGAAATCTCCAAGCTCTACTACACCCACGGTTTCATCAAGGCGCGTCTCATCGCGCTGGACAACTACTACCGCGACAACGGTTTGGAAAGCCCGCTGGCCGAGTCCTTCCGCCGTTGGACTAAGACTCCCGGCGACATCATGACCCGCGTGACCACGCAGGTTGAGTGCGGCGAATACTTCCAGCAGCGGGATCAGGCGCTGCTGGCGCACGCTACGCAGATCGATCCGAACGGGCCATTCTTCGCCGTGCCGGTAGACATTCAGCAGCGCGTTTGGCCGACCGAAGAGTTTGAGCTTGCCCGCACTCGAGTGCAGACCGAGCTGCCAGAGACCGATCTCTTCGCCGGTATCGACCCCGACGCGGAATAGTCCGGAATTAACGCTAAGCTGGAACTCATGATTGAAAGCTTCGATGCCTTGGCGGCTCGCACGACAATTTTCCTGGCGCAGAACCCCACTGGTCCGCGGGGTGCTGACTTCGGAAAGGCCTCTCCTGTTGGCCTGCTCATCATTGTCGTTTTGCTCATCGTCATCCTGGCTCTCGGCTGGGATCTCTCGCGGCGCGCGAAGCGCATGGCCGCTCGCCGGAAGTTCGCCGAGGCGCACGACATGGATCCCTTCGATTCCGAGGCTGTGGATAAGGCGATGGCTGCAGCAGAGCAGCGTCGTGAAGCGGAGTAGTCAGCGTCAAGGTGTGTGCGCGTCGCTTGACGACGGGTAGTTGCGCGCACCCCTGATTGTTTCCCGTGTGGCGGGATTTGGAGTTCGAATTGCGGGATTCTAGGCAGTGCGCTACAGTCAAGCGCATGCGTATGTGGCGATTTTATTTTTCGAAGGCTCCGGAGGCAGTGACGACATAGTCACAGCCGGCGGCTAATCGTCACGTCGCCACCAACCGGAGCCAAAGGCAGCAGCCCCACCAATAGGGGCGCTGCCTTTTGTCGTATCTACAGCCAAATACATGCGTAACGCCCCAGAGAAAAGAGACCTCAGATGACCCCTCCAACTTCCCTCGAAGCCCCCGCCTCTACCGCGAACCGCCGTGTCGTAGCCTTCCACGACCTGCCCTCCCCAGAAGAGGTCATGGCCAAACAGCCACTGACCCCGAACCTAGTTAACGAAGTGGAGCAGTCGCGACTCGACATCGCCCGCGTCATCGCCCGCGAGGACGACCGCCTGCTGGTCGTTGTCGGCCCGTGCTCCATTCACGACCCCGAGGCCGCCATCGACTACGCCCGCCGCCTGAAGGCCACCGCCGATGAGCTCGACGAGGACCTGCTGGTCGTCATGCGCGTCTACTTCGAAAAGCCGCGCACCACCGTCGGCTGGAAGGGACTCATCAACGACCCCGACCTGGATAGCTCCTTCAAAATCAACAAGGGCCTGCACATGGCCCGCGAGGTGCTCATCGAGGTCCTGCGCACCGGCCTGCCCGCCGGTGCTGAATTCCTCGAGCCCAACAGCCCGCAGTACATCGCCGACGCCGTCTCCTGGGGTGCGATTGGTGCGCGCACCACGGAGTCGCAGGTCCACCGCCAGCTCGCTTCCGGACTTTCCATGCCCATCGGCTTCAAAAACGGCACCGACGGCAACGTCCAGGTCGCCGTGGACTCGCTGGTCTCTGCAGCAAACCCGCACTTCTTCTTCGGCATGAACGACCAGGGCCGCGCCGCCGTCGTCGAAACCGCCGGCAACCACAATTGCCACCTCATTCTCCGCGGCGGCACCTCCGGCCCGAACTGGGACGAGGCATCGCTTAACGACGCCGAAGCCCGCCTGAACAAGGCCGAGCAAACCATCAGCATCATGGTGGACGCCTCCCACGCCAATTCCGGAAAATCCGAGGTGCGCCAGGCCGAGGTCGTTGAGGAGCTCGGCAAGCTCATCGGTGCCGGCGACGAGCGCATCACCGGCATCATGATGGAGTCCTTCCTCGAAGCCGGTGCGCAAAAAATTACCGATGGGCGTAATGGCCTCGTATACGGCAAGTCCGTCACCGATGCCTGCATGGATTGGGAAACCACCGACCGGCTGCTGCGTACGCTTGCGACAGAAGTCCGGAAGCGTCGGCAGGCACGTGACTAAGCACAAAGCGGCCGTGCCCATTGGGTAGAGTTACATATGTGAAAGAAAACCAGCCGTCCTCACTCCGGCGGATTGCGTATCCGCTCTACGAGCGCAAACTAGCCCAAGAGCTAGAAGGAAAACCTCGCCCCAAGCACGTTGCCATCATGGCCGATGGCAACCGCCGCTGGGCGAGGGAGGCTGGCTTCACCGACGTAAGCCACGGCCACCGCGTCGGCTCCCGCAAAATCGCAGAATTCGTCGGCTGGTGCGCCGAGCAGGAAATCGAGCTGGTCACCATCTACCTGCTCTCCACCGAAAACCTCGGGCGCGACCCCGAAGAGCTGGAGTTACTGTTCGACATCATCGCCGACGTCGTCGACGAATTGGCGCAATCGCCTAACGACGTGCGCCTGCGCATGGTCGGCCACCTCGAGCTCCTTCCGGAAAGAATGACCGCCCGGCTACGCCACGACGAAGAAGTCACTGCGAACAACACCGGCATCCAGGTCAACATCGCCGTTGGCTACGGCGGCCGGCAGGAAATCGTCGACGCAGTACGCAGAATCATCCGGGAATCAGTCGCCGAAGGAATCGATGCTGCCGAGCTCGAGGAGAGCATCACCACCGACGCCATTTCTCGCCGCCTCTATACATCCGGACAACCGGACCCCGATCTAGTCATCCGCACTTCCGGAGAACAGCGGCTCAGCGGCTTCCTCCTCTGGCAAACCGCCTACTCCGAGATTTGGTTCACCGATACCTACTGGCCCGAATTCCGCCGCATCGACTTCCTCCGCGCACTTCGAGACTTTTCGCAGCGCTCACGCCGCTTCGGCAAATAACCTCCCTACATCCGGAAAAATTTCCGGATGTTAGAGTTTGCGCATCCGGACCCTCGAAACCTTGTGGTCCCGAGACTTCGTAAGAACTAATGACGCCCGCACTCGAGTGGGCAAAATATTTTCCGTCAGGTTCGGCAAGTTCACCTGCTGCCAAATGCGTCGGGCCACCTCGGCCGCAGCTTCGTCGTCAAGCGTGGCGTAATCCGCGAAGTGTGCGCCCGGAGCGCGAAACGCCGTCTGGCGGAGACTGAGGAAACGATTAATGTACCAGCGTTCGATGTCCGCGCGCGGGGCATCGACGTAGACACTGAAATCGAAAAGATCGGAAATCATCAGCGTCGGGCCCGTCTGCAAAACGTTGAGCCCCTCGAGAATGAGAATGTCCGGACGATCGACATCGACGAACTCATCCGGCACCCGGTCATAGAGCGTGTGCGAATACACCGGCGCCTTCACATGCCGCGCCCCCGACTTCACCGCCGTGACAAACCGCATCAACGCACGCTGATCATACGACTCCGGATACCCCTTGCGCTGCATAATGCCACGGCGATTCAATTCCTCAGAAGGGTAGAGGAAGCCATCAGTGGTGACCAAGTCCACCCGCGGATTAGTCTCCCAGCGCTCGAGCAGTACCTGCAGCAAACGCGCCGTCGTTGACTTGCCGACCGCCACCGAACCCGCGACGCCGATAATGAACGGCACCGACGCCCCCTTCGAAGGATTTTCCCCAAGGAAGTTCGACGTTACAGCGTTCAGCTCCCGATGCGCCGCCACACGCATGTGAATCAGGCGAGAAAGCGGAAGATAGACCTCGGCGACTTCGTCCAGGTCGATGTTTTCACCGATACCGGAAAGTCGTTCAGCTTCCTCTTCCGTCAGCACCAGAGGCATATTCTTGCGCATTTCGCGCCACTGCTCGCGTTTGAACTCGACGTACGGGCTGGGGGATGTTGCGCGCGTCATACTTCCAATTGTGCCAAGGGGGTGCCGAAAACCGGAAAACGAGTCAATAAAGGGGGCATGCTTGATTGGTGCTGCTTTCGTGGTTTGCCCCATAAAGGGCTAGCATGGCCTGTGGCATTGAAGTTTTATTGAAAGGTCGAAAACCTACTCATGACCGGGGCTAACAATAACGATGTCCGCTACCAATCGCTGCGTGAACTCGATCCCGACCTCGCAGAGGCAATGGCAGGGGAGCTCTCTCGTCAGCGTGACATGCTCGAAATGATTGCTAGTGAGAACTTTGTTCCACGTGCAGTGCTGCAGGCTCAGGGCTCGGTTCTGACCAACAAGTACGCCGAAGGATACCCGGGTCGTCGTTACTACGGCGGCTGCGAATACGTCGACGTCGTCGAGGACATGGCACGCAACCGCGCCAAGGAGCTCTTCGGCGCTGAGTTCGCCAACGTTCAGCCGCACGCAGGCGCGCAGGCCAACGCTGCCGTTCTGCATGCGCTGATCAACGCCGGCGACAAGATTATGGGCCTCGACCTGGCACACGGCGGTCACCTGACCCACGGCATGAAGCTGAACTTCTCCGGCAAGCTCTACCACGTCGCCGCATACGGTGTGGATAAGGACACCATGCGGATCGATATGGACAAGGTGCGTGAGCAGGCGCTCGCAGAAAAGCCGGATGTCCTCATCGCAGGTTGGTCGGCGTACCCGCGCCACCTCGACTTCGAAGCTTTCCGCTCCATCGCCGATGAGGTCGGCGCGAAGCTGTGGACGGACATGGCGCACTTCGCAGGTTTGGTTGCCGCCGGTCTGCACCCGTCGCCGGTTCCGCATTCTGACGTTGTGTCGACCACCGTTCACAAGACTCTCGGTGGCCCTCGTTCGGGCATGATTTTGGCCAAGCAGGAGTACGCCAAGAAGCTGAACTCCGCTGTTTTCCCGGGGCAGCAGGGTGGCCCGCTGATGCACGCTATCGCCGGCAAGGCCGTGGCGCTGAAGATTGCTGGTACCGAGGAGTTCAAGGAGCGCCAGCAGCGCACTCTCGCCGGTGCCCGCATCCTGGCTGAGCGTCTCACCGCTGCCGACTGCGCCGAGGCTGGCGTCGATGTTCTCACTGGCGGCACCGATGTCCACCTGGTTCTGGCGGATTTGCGGAATTCGGAGATGAACGGCCAGGAGGCCGAGGATCTACTCCATGCTGTTGGTATCACTGTCAACCGGAATGCTGTTCCGTTTGACCCGCGTCCTCCGATGGTTACATCTGGACTTCGTATCGGTACTCCGGCGCTGGCCACCCGCGGTCTCGACGAGAAGGCCTTCACCGAGGTCGCCGATGTCATCGGTACTGCTCTCGCCGCCGGCAAGAATGCGGATGTCGACTCCCTGCGTGCTCGTGTTTCGAAGATCGCTCAGGAATTCCCGCTTTACGACGGCATCGAGGACTGGAACCTCATCTAATTCTGCGTTTTTGCAGCGCAAGTACCCGTTCTAGCAGTGCGCTAGGACGGGTTTTCCCGTACATCCGGGTTTTATTCCGGAGGTGGTGGCTCCGGCCCGAGCTGTCTCGTCGTACCCGCTCGATACCCCGCGTAGGACCTCCCGGACATTGATGTCACAAATGAGTTGCTAAACAGAGGCGGTCGAGTTTTGTCCGGCGGGCGCCATCGAATATGTCCGGATGTGGGGATGCGTTCGAGGTAGCCGTTGCGTCCTTCCCGGTCGTCGTCGTTAAGCCCGTTGTGTTCTCGGCAGACCATGGTGAGGTTGTCCAGCGTGGTTGTGCCGCCGTTTTTGTGGGCGACTAGGTGGTGCGCTTGTCCGCTATAGGCGGGGCGTTCACAGCCGGGCCAGGCGCAGATGGGGTTGTCGATGAGCATCGCGATGCGCTGCTCTTCAGTCGCCAGACGTGGGTTGCCGATGGGAAATAAGTCCGTAATGGCGCTGTGTTCGTCGTAAAGCACGGCCCACCCGGTGTCGGCGAGTAGGGCGTTGAGGAAGACGTCGGGCGCGAGCGCGGAGCCGTTGGTGGTGGCGGCGAAGCGCGGGCTGTAGTCGACGATGTCTTGCGCGGTGATGATGATGGCGGGTTGGTAGCGCATTTCATCGAGCTTGTCGACGGGCATTGCGGCATCGGCATGCTCGAGGCGTTCGGCAAGCGCCTGACCGACGCATCGGTCGTGGGAAAACTCCGGATGGGACTTCCGGATTTCTGCGGCGCGGATGGTAAGCGGCGACAGGAGATTGTCGAGCATATCCGAGGGGCCGGAGATGTGGAAGTGCTTCATTCCCCGGATGTCTACCTTCCGGGAAAACCGGGCGCGCAGGTGCTGGGGTGGTTCGTCTTCGGTGTTGAGCTCGGTGAGAGTTTCCCGCATGTAGAGGTCCAGTTCTTCGAAGCCGAGACGCTCGGCCGCCGCGACGAATGTGAGCCGCAGGTTGTCGTGGAGTTCTGCGTTGTTGGCTTGGCGGCTGCGCTTGTCGATAAGCACGCAGGTGTCCAGGCTGAGCCCGAGTCGGCGGGCCAGAGCTGCTGCGTCTTCGCGGGCTTTGGTGTTTTCCTCGGTGTCAGCGGGTTGGAGATAGTGGGCGGCGACGCGTAGCAACAGCCGAAGGCGCGCCGGGTCAAGGCCGAGGGTTGCCGCCAGGTGGGAGGTGGCGGCGTGGCCGTCGGGACGCGCGGCGTGGAGTTCCGCCAGCGTGTCCATTCCGCGCGAGGCCAGTGCGGCGAGCGTCCCAAGAACTGTCATGCCTTTGAAGGTAAAAGTCCGGATGTAGGGGGACAACGCCCATGAGGGCAGGCTGTGGATAAGTCAGCCGGTTTAGCAGTTATCCACATCCGGACTTTTCTGTTGCCGCATTACCCTGCAAACGCAGCGCAGCTGAACCTTCACACCGCCGCACAGCAGCATCTCCGCTTTCTACGCCCCGAAGTCGCTTAGGGCATCGCCGGTGAGGCGGAAGGTCTCCCATTCGTCCATGGGGAAGGCACCGAGGGAGCGGTAGAAGTCGATGGAGGGCTGGTTCCATTTCAGGACGCACCATTCGACCCGCGAGTATCCGCGTTCCACGGCAATCCGCGCGAGGTTTTGCAGCAGCGCCTTGCCCTTGCCAGTGCCGCGCGACTCAGGACGGACGTAAAGGTCTTCGAGGTAGATGCCGTGGGTGCCTTCCCAGGTGGAGTAGTTCAGGAACCACAGTGCAATGCCGTCGAGGCGAGGGCCGCCACCAACACCGCCACTACTAACAACACTGCCACTACTAACACCGGCGCCGTTATCGTCGCAATCGTCCAAATTTCCGGATGTGGAGTCGACGACGTGGCAGAAAATCGCGGGGTTGTCCCCGAAGAGCTGTTCGCGCAGGCGCTCGGGGGTCAGTCGGACGGCGTCGGGTTCTTTTTCGTAGGCTGCCAGGTCTTTGATGAGGTCGACGATCTCGTGGACGTCGTCAGGCGTGGCGGGGCGTGGAAGTGTCATGTGTCCCTTGTTACTCGCGGCGGGTGATTTGGTGCAAAAGTGCGTCCGAGGCGGGGGAGATTGCGATAACCTGCGAGGTTATGAGCAACGTTACTCAAGACTTTTCCGACGGCATTCTAGCCATCACCATCGACCGCCCGGATGCATACAACTCCCTGGATAAGAATCTCCGGTTGGAGCTAAAAGCCGCTTTTGAGCGTGCGCAAGAGCCGGACGTGCGCGCTGTTATCCTGCTCGGCGGGCCGAAGGCGTTTTGCACGGGCCAGGATTTGAAGGAGCACATCTCTGACCTGCAGTCGGGCGCTGGCATGGGCAAGGTTGTCGAGGAGTACAACCCGATGGTTGCGGAGCTGACCGCGATTAACGTTCCGGTTACTGCCGCTATCGAAGGTGCTGCGGCGGGTGCCGGTTGGTCGCTGGCGCTGCACTGTGATTTCCGTATCGCTGGCCCGAAGGCGTCGTTCAAAGCGGCGTTCCCGTCGATTGGCCTGGCCACGGACTGTGGCATGTCGGCGCTGCTGCCGCGCATGGTCAGCGACGCGAAGGCGCGTGAGCTGTTGTTCTTCGATAAAAAGGTGCTTGCCGACGAGGCCCTGAGCCTCGGCCTGGTTACTGAAGTGGTAGACGATCCAGCGGCTCGGGCACGTGAGTTGGCAGCTCAGTTTGCCGCGGGCCCGACGGCCGCGCTGAAGGAGATTAAGGCTCTGCTGCGCCGGGACACTCTGGCCGCTGCGGCGGCGGAGGCGGATGCGCAGGCACGCCTGGCGGTCTCGGCCGACCATAAGGAAGCGGTGGCCGCTTTCTTGGAGAAGCGACCACCGCGTTTCGTAGGTGAGTAAGTCAGATACCTGGAGTGGCTGGGGAGAGGTAGTAGTGAAGAACTACTGCTCTTCCTGCGCTCCTAGTACTTCGCTGGTGAGTTCTGGGTGATCTCCCAGCTCACCGGAAACCTCGTCAGGGTGCTTGGATAGGCTGACCAGCGCGACCGCCAGGCCGCCCCAGATGACGATGATGAACAGTGCCATCATGACAATTGCGATACCGGACATTTGGCTTAAACCTCCTGATTTTCCGGAGTGTGCTTGCGTGGCAGGTGTGAGGTCCGCTTGAAATCTGGCGTCACGCCGAAGTCCGAGCCCGGAGGGCCGTCGAGACGGTGTTGGCCGCGCCAAGGCAGGATGGCCATAATCAGAGCGCCGATGAGAATCACGCCGATGACGCCCCAACCAAAGATGTCGATTTGGGTGTCGGAGTAGCCTTCGTAGTTTTCCTGGAAAAGTCCGATGAGCTCCTGGAACAGGATGACGGCGAGAATGACCGGCGTGATGTTTCCGACGAAGATCTGCCACATGGTGCCGACCTTGAACGAGGACACGGCGTTGAGGTGCATGGCGAATTCGTTGGTGCGGCGCAGGATCCAGTCGATTGCGATGATGGTCAGCAGCGCAACCAGGACGATACCGACGTTGTTGGTGAACTTATCGACGATGTCGAGGGTTACCAGACCTGAGGTGGTCGGGAAGGCCAGCAGCGAGATGACGGCCATGGAGCCACCGACGGTGAGAGTGGCCTGGACGCGGCCGAGGTTCAGCTTGTCCTTGACTGCGGAGACGACGACCTCAAGCAGCGACATCAGGGAGGTCACACCGGCGATTGCCAGGGAGAGGAAGAACAGCAGGCCGAAGACCGAACCGATGAAGTTTGGCATCTCAGAGATGACCGTCGGGAAGGCGATAAAGGCAAGGCCGATACCGGAGGTTGCGACCTCGTCGACAGCCTGGCCCGACTGCGTTGCCATGAAGCCCAGGGTGGCGAAGACACCGATACCGGCGAGAACTTCGAAGGAAGAGTTCGCGAACGCGGTGACCAGGCCGGAACCGGTGAGGTTGGTGCGTGGCTTCAGGTAGGAAGCGTAGGTCAGCATGATGCCGAACGCCACGGACAGGGAGAAGAAGATCTGGCCGTATGCGGCGATCCACACGCTGGAGTCGGTGAGTGCGGACCAGTCCGGGGTGAAGAATGCGTCCAGGCCCTTGGCAGCGCCTTCCAAGGTCAGGGAGTAGATGACCACTGCGACGAAGAGAACGGTCAGCAGTGGGATGAAGATAATCGAGACCTTACCGATGCCCCTGTCCACACCAGCGGCCAGAATGCCGATGACGAGAACCCAGACGACGAGCAGGACAATAGAAATCGACGGGACGAAGTCCAGCGAGAAGACGCTTTCGGTGTCGGCTTGGAGGAAGTCCTTCATGAAGTGGGTCTCGGCATTTGGACCCCAGCTCTTGCGGATGGACTTCCAGGCGTAGATGAAGGACCACGCGATAATAACGGCGTAGTAGACGGTGATGAAGAAGGCGATACCGACCTGAATCCAGCCAATTGGTTCAGCCCAGGGCTTGATGCGACGCATCGACTTCGGTGCTGACCCGCGGAAGCGGTGGCCGATGGCGAAGTCGAGGAAGAGTAGTGGGATACCTGCGGTCAAAAGCGCGACCAGGTAGGGGATAAGGAAGGCGCCACCGCCGGAGTCGTATGCGACATAGGGGAAACGCCAGATGTTTCCGAGCCCGACTGCCGAGCCGATGGCGGCGAAAATGAAGGCTGCTCGGGTGGAAAACACCTCCCTTCGCTGAGGGGTAGCGGTCGAGTTGGTTGTGCTCATACCTCTGGAACTCCAATCCTTCATCTTCGGTCACGCGCCCCGCGTGGCCGAGGGGAAAATTGGTGAAGTGCATCACCATTACCTAATGGAATCTTAGTATATGAGATAGGTATCTCATTGTATAGTTTCAGTTTTGTAGGGGGTAATGGTTTTGGTGAGGACTGTGGCACAGGGGGGGGGCAGCTCCAATCAAGCCTCGTAAATAATCACCAGCCATCCACTTTGAGGTATGCAAAACCCCGCCAGGAAAACCTGACGGGGTTTGTGTCGAATCAGCTAGGCCGACGTGCGCTATTTACTCTGCGCCGCCCTTGGCGATGCGACGGAAGATGATTTCCTTCATGATCTCGTTGGTGCCACCGTAAATGGTCTGGACCTTGGAGTCGAGGTAGTGAGTGGAAATCGGGTACTCGAGCATGAAGCCGTAGCCACCGAACATCTGCAGGCAGCGGGTAACGATGTCCTGCTGCTCCTCGGTAGTCCAGTACTTGGCCATGGAAGCGCCGGTCTCGTCCAGCTTGCCTGCGTTGTGAGCCATAACAGCCTGGTCAACGAAAGCCTGCAGGGCGGTGACGCGGGTAGCGATGTCGGCCAGGTAGTGGCCGTGGACCTGGTGCTGGATGATCGGGCGGCCGAATGCCTCGCGCTCCTGGGCGTACTTGTAAGCCAGAGTCCAAGCGCGGCGGGAAGTTGCGACAGAGCCGCAAGCCAGGGTCAGGCGCTCGTGTGCGAGGTTGGTGCGCAGGTAGCCGAAGGCAGCGCCCTCTTCGCCGAGTAGGTTCTCGGCCGGAACGCGGACGTTGTCGAAGTTGAGCTCAGCGGTGTCCTGGGCCTTCAGGCCGACCTTCTGCAGCGGGCCAGCCTTGGTGAAGCCCTCGAGGTCGGCGTCGACGATGAACATGGAGACACCAGCGCGGCCCTTGGATGGGTCGGTGATAGCTGCGACGAGAGCGAAGTCGGCCATCATGCCGTTGGAGATGAAGATCTTGGTGCCGTTGAGGACGTAGTGGTCGCCGTCCTTCTTGGCGAAGGTGCGCATACCTGCCAGGTCGGAACCTGCGCCCGGTTCGGTCATGGCGAGGCAGCCGATGGTGTCGCCGGCGTTCATGGAAGCCAGGTACTTCTGCTTCTGCTCTTCGTTGCCGAACTTAGCCAGGTACGGAGCGACCAGGTCGTTGAGAACGCCGAAGGAAACGACGATGGAGCCACAGTCAGCGTTGGAGAGCTCCTCGTTCAGGACCTGGTTGTAGCGGAAGTCCATCTCTCCGCCGCCGCCGTATGCCTCCGGAGTGGACATACCAATCAGGCCGAGCTCACCGGCCTTCTTGAAGACCTCGCGGTCCGGCTGACCTTCCTTGTGCCAGCGCTCTACGTTCGGGGTGATTTCCTTCTCGACGAAGCCGCGAACCATGTCGCGGAACATGTTGTGCTCTTCTTCGAAGTGAGTACGGGGCAGAAAGTCCTTCATGACATGCTCCTAGAAATATTGTCGTGGAATTTTTGTCTTAAGGCCTTTTCGTACGTCGCAGATAAACGCTGCAGATAAACGCGATGGCCTCGGTTCATCGTCATAGTGACTATGACTGTTGTACCCCATTATGCATGAGTGTGATGAGAGACACTTGTTTTTTTAAAAGTTTTTTCCCGATTGGTGATGTGGAATCGCTTGACGACGGATATTGCGCTCAGCCCTCCCGGAAAACTACCCCCGTTGCGGTTGGGGGTTGCTATTGAATTTTGGGCTATCAGCGACGGTCGGCAATGTTAGGTAATGCTAACCTGCAAAGCCAGGTGAATGGCTATTTTTGTCATGTTTGCTAGTTGGGCCGCTGGGGCTTTGGGGTGCGGGGGTTGTGTGTGTGAGGTAGTCGCCATGGGGGTGATTAACGAAACATTTTCGTTTTCTTATTCCCATTAGTGCTGGTGGTCGTTAGTATGAGCATCAGGTGGAGACCGGTTCCCTTGATTATCCGAGTTTCTTCCACTGCAGTCATAGCAACCTCCAATTGCACTCGAAAAAATGACGCGACCCGTGCGCCGTCCCTGTGGAATGGACAGCGAGCAGGTCGCGTCATTTTTATTTTTTTATTGCTTCGATTAGGCGCTAGTCGGCAATCCCATCAATGTGCGCCAGCAGAGCAGAGTTGTAGTACTCCGGGGTTTCCTGGTTAAGCAGGTGCTTGGCCGGCGAAACGACGACCATGGTCGAGCCCGCGATGCCGTCGTGAAGCGAAGTGACGACGTCGAGTGACGTAGAGGTGTCTTGCTTGCCAGCGATGACCAGCGTCGGAGCGGTGATCTCGGCGAGGCGCTCGCGGGTGTCGAAGCGGGACAGTGCTCCGCAGGCGCCGATGTAGCCGTCATCGGGGCAATCTGCGATCATGTCGCGGAAGCGGGCGGGGAGCTCAGGGGTGGTGTCGAAGCACTCGTCGGTAAACCAGTTGCGGACGACAGTGTCTGCGAGCGCGACCGTGCCCTTGTCGCGCACGAGCTCGGCCTTTTCCTGCCAGGCCTCGGGTGTGCCGAATTTCGGTGCCGTCGACGACAGCGTCAGGCTGACCACACGATCGGCGTGTTCTAGTGCGACGGTCTGGGCGATAGCGCCGCCGAGAGATAGTCCCACAAAATGTGCGCGGTCAACATCCTCTTCGTCGAGGACCTCGATGATGTCGGCGGCCAAGTGGCTCATGTCCCACTCACCCTCGGGGATAGGGGATTCGCCATGGCCACGGACATCTGGCGTGATGACCTGGTACTTTTCGCTCAAAGCGGCTACCTGTGGCTCCCACATCCCCTGTGTGGTGCCCAGCGAGCCAATCAGGACAACCGTACCGTTGCCCTTGTGGTTGATTGCATGTGCGGTGTAGTCGATGGCCACGAGGATCCTCCTTGAAGACGTCGGCTGTGTCGGCTGTGTCTGCTATTTCTCGGCGTTGCGAGCAGCTTCGGCGGCAGCCCGACCAGGGCCGTCGTCCTTCTTGGACTCTGCCTCAGCGGCTTCCACGCGCTGCTTCGCCATGGACTCACGAGCGACCTCCAGCCACTCCGGCATCTGCTCGAGCAAATCCTTAATCTCCGCCGTTGTCAGCGGCCTGTCCATGTCATTCTTCTTCAACGCCGTGATAGTAATGCCCAGCTTGCGGGCAACTTCCGGGCGCGGGTGCGGTCCGTTGCGACGTAGCTCAGCGAGCCACTCCGGCGGATTGGACTGCAGTTCCGCAAACTGCGCGTGCGAAATCTCACCAGTGCGAAATTCCTCGGGTGTGGCCGGGAGGAAAATGCCAAGTTTCTTGGCTGCGGTTAGGGGTTTCATGGGTTCAACGCTAGCACCCATTCGAGTAACCTTGCGGAGTATGTCGACTCCTGAACCCGCCGTCCTGCGCATCGTGTTCGCCACCGGCACCAGTCCCGAGAAGTGGTTTCGCCGCTTTAGAGAGCGGATTCCGGCAACACTGCACACCCACGCCGCCGACGATCCGATGTCCGACCTGGTCGGCGGTGCCGCTGACATGGCGCTGGTTCGGTTAGAGTCTGAAAGCTCGCTGCCCGAGTCGCTCCATCGCATCCGGCTTTACGACGAAGCCTGGGGCGTGGCCTACGAAAAAGAACACGTATTCTCCCTCACAGAGTCCGTGCCGGAGGAGCTGTTGGCAGACGAAACTGTGCTGCTGACCTCCGTGGATGCGGACGAGCTGCGACAGATGCTGCCTGTCGCAGCCACTGGTGCAGGTGTCGTAGTGGGGCCTCGCACGATTTTGAAGGCGCTATCGAAGAAGGCGGTGGCCTCATCGAACTTGGTGGCCGAGGAAGGTGCCACAGATCCGCTGTCCCGGACAGCTATTTGGTTGGTGTGGCCGAAAGCAGAGGACGACGAGCTCCGGCAGGAGTTCGTCGGCATTGTCCAGGGGCGTCGGGAGGGATCGACACGCACGCAGCTGGGGCGCAGGAACCCTGATGAGCACCCGAAGAAGTTGTCGGCCCGAGAAAAGACGCTTGCTAAGCAAGCCCGCCGGCAGCGCGCTGGGGCCGTCGTAAAGCATGCGCGCAGTGGCCGTGGCGGACGTCGAAGCGGTGGCGGAAGCGGGCGACCACGCAGGAGAAAGTAATCTTTTTACAATATTTTTGCCGTTTCGTTCGACGTGCGCGAAAAAATTAGCCACACTTGTAGTTATGGCTGAAAAGAAGCGCGATTTCACGATTCGAATGATGCGTGAAGAGGACTATCCACAGATCCAAGAGATCTACGAGATTGGCCTGGATACGGGGCATGCGTCGTGGGAGCACTCCGCTCCGGAGTGGGACGAATTCATCGCACTCAAACGAGTGGATTTGTGTTACGTCGCCGTCGACGCAGAGAACCCGGATAAGATTCTGGCTTGGGCATCAGCAGCGCCGGTATCCAAGCGCCCGATTTTCAATGGCGTCATCGAAGACTCCATCTACGTCCACCCTGACGGGCAGGGCATGGGGCTGGCGGCGACGCTGCTGCAGAAGCTTATCGACGATGCCACGGAGCGCGGCTGCTGGTCGATTCACTCGTGGGTCTTCCCGGAGAATGTGGGATCGCTAAAGCTGCATCGAAAGCTTGGCTTCCGAGAAGTGGGGATTTACCACCACATGGCAAAGATGACCTACGGCCCAATGGCGGGGCAGTGGCGCGATGTCATTATTTTGGAAAAGCTCCTGGAAAAGCCAGAGGAGCGTGCGCTGAAGCGCGTCCAGGAAGAAGCAGAAGCCGCCGGTGAGCCGAACCGTCCGATTCTGGACAAGCTCGACCGCGCCGACGGCCAGGTGGGGGCATAGCTGCCGGGAGCTGTGGCTCCCGCGAATTAATTACTCGACGGTTTCCTTCAAAGGATCCTCGCGAACGAAGAACACAATGATTGCTGCCAGAATAATCACTGGCGTTAGTACCAAGAAAATCGGCGTCAAACCATCGTTGTAGCTGGAGATCAGCGCTTCATGGATTGGCGCCGGCATGCTATCCAGTACATGCGGTGTCAGTGAGCCAATCGACTTAGAGGAAAAGCCCTCCGGGCCCATCTGTTTTGCGAACTCCGCTGCAGCCTCCGGTGATGCGGCCTTGATTTGTTCGACAGCCGCCGGAACGCGTTCGCCTGCCAGGTCCTTCATCCGGTGGATGAAAATCGAACCCACAATGGAGGAACCGACCGCACCGCCAATCTGGCGGAAGAAGTTATTCGCAGCGGTAGCGGTACCGACCATGGCGACCGGGAAGGAGTTCTGCACGATGAGAACCAGAACCTGCATGCCGGTTCCCAGGCCGAAGCCCATGATGAACAGGTAAACACCAACCTGCCACAGTGGGGTGGTGGTCTCCAGCGTGGACAGCAAGTAGAGGGAGACAGCCATAATCATCAGGCCGACGAAGGGGTAGAAGCGGTATTTACCAGTCCGGGAAACAATCTGGCCCACGCCAATCGAGGTCAGAAGCATGCCGACCATCATCGGCGTCATCATCAAACCTGCAGCGGTCGGTGACATTGAGTGCACCATCTGCAGGTAGGTCGGAATATAGGCCATAGTGCCGAACATCGCGATACCCAGAATGAGGCCCGACACAGTCGTGAGCACGAAGTTCCGGTTATTAAACAAGTGCGTCGGAATCAGTGGGTTGGAAACGCGAGTCTCGGTGAGGAAGAACAGCCCCCAGGAAACGACAGAGGCAACGATAAGCGAGATGATGATCCGGGAGTTCCAGTCGTACTGTGTACCGCCCCACGTGGTGGTGAGAATTAGCGTCGAGGCAGCAGCGGTCAAGAACGTCGTACCGATGTAGTCGAAGTTTCCTTCGCGCTGGCGTCGGGGCAGCTTCAGGAAGGCCGCAGCTGCCGATAGTGCAATCACGCCCATCGGGACGTTGATCCACAGACCCCAGCGCCAGCCCGGGCCGTCGGTGAACCAGCCTCCCAGTACTGGTCCCAGCACAGAACTCAGGCCGAACACAGCACCCATGATGCCCATGTACTTACCGCGCTGGCGTGCGGGAATAACCTCGGCCAGGATGGCCTGTGAGGAAACCATCAATGTACCGCCAGCAAATCCCTGAAAAGCGCGGGCGGCGATGAGCAGGCTCATGGAGCTGGTGACTGCACCCATGACGGAACCAATCATGAACAGAGCGATGCCCATCATGAACAGGCCCTTGCGCCCAATCATGTCACCGAGCTTGCCGACAATCGGCATTGCCACAGTCTGTGCCAACAGGAATGCAGAAATAACCCACGACATGTGGTCAACTCCGCCGAGCTCGCCGACAATGGTCGGCAGGGCGGTGGCGAAAATCATCTGCCCCAGCGAGCTCATCAGCATAGTGAGAATGAGCGCGAAGAAGATGATTCCCAAGTGGGACTTGTTGTCAGAAACCGTGGTGTCGGTTTGGCCTTGAGCAGTGGTGTTGCTAGCTGTCACTATTCCTCCTCCAGAAATTTTTAACGACGTCGGCGGCGTCGTGAAGCGGTGTGTCTGTTGTGAATTCGTCCCGATGAGCCGATGAGTAGAGCACGCATTCGCGGACGAAACCGACCGACAGTGCTACCTCGTGCCCGACGGGCAGCTCGGGGTGCGTGCGCGACTGTGGATTCATCTCGAAATAGCGCTCAAATGCGGACCGGACGCGGCGCATTGAGCTGCCAAAATTGGAAATGACAACCGTCGAGAGCTTTGGCTCATTGCGCAAAATCTCGCGGATACGCTCCTTGAGCATGCGGTGAAATTCCTCGGTTGCCCCCAGCTCTTTATATCGGAGTAGCTGGGCCCGCTGCTTTTTCTCGATGAAATTGAGCATGTCCGCAATGGGGTCTTGGTGGGTTTGGGCGAGGAATGTCTCTTCATCGTCAGCATCGAATGACATGATGCCGTTGCCGAAGATGGATTGATCCTTGGAGTCGAAGTAATTGAAGAATGTGCGTCGACTGATATTGACCCGCTGGCAGATGTCTTCGATGTTGACGTGGTCGTATCCGCGATCCAGCACAAGAGTGGTCGCGGCATCGGCCAAAGCGCAGTGTGTTTGAAACCTTTTGAGCTCCCGGAGACTGCATTCGGGACGTTCGCCCGGGTCCAATCTGGGAGAAGCTTTTTCATCAATTTGCACAAGGTGCAAAGTTACACCGAGTGCAATGTGGTGGCAAGTTGATTAATCAACAAAAAGTTTGCCGCAGGGCGCATCCCCGGCAGTATGGCAGGGGTCGAATGGGGGACACGAAGTCACTCTCCGATCATTGCGAATGGGGAGTACCAAAACAAAGGACCCCGGAGTCTCTCAACGAAGTGAGACTCCGGGGTCTTATACGGAAGGTGCATTCACACCTTTGAGCTCAGAAAAGAACTAGTCACGATCAGTGTTGGCCATTGCCAGCACGTCGAGGCGCTTGTCCAGCTCTTCCTCGGTCAGCTTCTCGCCGTCGACGAAGCCCATGTCAATAACAGTCTGACGGATGGTCTTACCTTCCTTCAGAGCGGTCTTAGCGACCTTAGCTGCGTTCTCGTAGCCGATGGCGGAGTTCAGCGGGGTCACAATCGACGGGGAGGACTCAGCCAAAGTCTTCATACGCTCAACGTTCGGCTCGATGCCGTCGACCAGCTTCTCAGCGAAGACACGTGCGGTGTTCGCCAGCAGCTTAGCGGACTCCAGCACGTTACGTGCCATGACCGGGATGAAGACGTTCAGCTCGAATGCGCCGTTAGCACCCGCGAACTCAACAGCGGTGTCGTTGCCCAGAACCTGCGCTGCGACCTGGGTGGCGGTCTCGCACAGAACTGGGTTGACCTTACCTGGCATGATGGAGGAACCCGGCTGCAGGTCCGGCAGGTGAATCTCAGCAAGACCGGTCAGTGGGCCGGAGCCCATCCAGCGGATGTCGTTTGCGATCTTGTTCAGGGAGACTGCGACGGTGCGCATAGCGCCGGAGAATTCCACCAGGCCGTCGCGGTTAGCCTGAGCCTCGAAGTGGTTCTGAGCCTCGCGCAGCTCCTTGATGCCGGTCAGCTCGACGAGCTCAGCGGTGACCTTGGCGCCGAAGTCCGCCGGGGTGTTCAGGCCAGTGCCAACAGCGGTACCACCAATTGGCAGCTCGCCCAGACGCGGCAGGGTCGCCTCGATGCGCTCAATGCCAGCCTCAATCTGGCGAGCGTAACCGGAGAACTCTTGACCCAGGGTCACCGGAACAGCGTCCATCAGGTGAGTGCGGCCGGACTTAACAACGGTCTCCCATTCCTTGGCCTTCTTAGCCAGGGACTCCTGCAGAACCTTCAGTCCCGGGATGAGGTCCTTGACAGCTGCCTCGGTTGCTGCGACGTGAGTAGCAGTTGGGAAGGTGTCGTTGGAAGACTGGCCCATGTTGACGTGGTCATTCGGGTGAACCTCAACACCGTTGGCCTTTGCGATGGATGCAATGACTTCGTTGGTATTCATGTTGGAGGAAGTGCCCGAACCGGTCTGGAAGACATCAATCGGGAACTCAGCATCGTGCTTGCCTTCAGCAATTTCCTTGGCAGCGGCGACGATGGCATCTGCCTGCTCAGCAGACAGCAGGCCGCGGTCCTTGTTGACGATGGCGCAAGCTGCCTTCAGCAGACCCATAGCGCGAATCTGTGCAGACTCCAGCGGACGGCCGGAAATCGGGAAGTTCTCAACTGCACGCTGAGTCTGTGCGCGCCACAGTGCGTTAACCGGAACCTTGACCTCGCCCATAGTGTCGTGCTCGATGCGGAACTGCTGCTCTGTCATTCGTTGCCTCTTTCAGTTAGGGGAACTTGAGTGCGTGCACAACGGCCGATTTCGCATGTCATTTTCATGCGATGCAGAGCCGCTAGCGCATTCGCCTTCAAGTATGAATCAGATTGATAAAAAAGTGGTGCCCTGAGGGCACCACTAAAGGGGTAGTTACTTACAGATCGATGTCAGGCATCTCGCCCTTGCCGTAGTCGATGGTGGCGTACTTACGCAGCTTCTCCAGGGAGTGGAAAGCCTCGATGCGGCGAATGGTGCCGGACTTGGAGCGCATAACCAGCGAGCGGGTCCATGCACCGTTACCGCGGTAAGCGACGCCGCGCAGCATGTCGCCGTTGGTGACACCGGTGGCAACGAAGTAGCAGTTGTCGGATGCGACCAGGTCATCGGTGGTCAGAACACGAGAAAGATCGTGTCCAGCGTCGAGAGCCTTCTTAATTTCAGCCTCATCGCGCGGGTGCAGTTTGCCCTGGATCTCGCCGCCCATACACTTCATGGCGCATGCGGTGATGACACCTTCTGGGGTGCCGCCGACGCCCATCATGATATCGACGGAGTTCGTGTCCTGCGCTGCGGCAACAGCGCCGGCAACGTCACCGTCGCCGATTAGGCGAACCTTGGCGCCAGCCTCGCGGATGTCACGAATCATGTCAGCGTGGCGCGGGCGATCCAGCACGACAACGGTGACATCTTCCGGACGCAGACCCTTGGCCTTAGCGACGGCTTTAATGTTGTGCTCAACCGGAGCCTCGATGTCAATCTTGCCGGCAGCTTCCGGGCCAACAGCAATCTTGTCCATGTAGAACACAGCCGATGGGTCGTACATGGAACCGCGGTCTGCAGCGGCAAGAACAGCGATGGAGTTCGGGCGGCCCTCAGCCATCAGAGTCGTGCCGTCAATCGGGTCAACCGCGATGTCAACGGCCGGGCCTTGGCCGTTGCCGACCTTTTCGCCGTTGAACAGCATCGGGGCTTCGTCCTTTTCGCCCTCGCCAATTACAACGACACCGTTCATAGCCACGGTGTTGATGAGCTGACGCATGGCATCGACGGCAGCGCCGTCGCCCTTTTCCTTCTGACCACGGCCGACCCACTGGCCGGCTGCCAGTGCAGCGGACTCAGTAACTCGGACGAGCTCCATCGCAAGGTTGCGATCTGGTGCTTCAGGATTCGAGGCGTTCATTGAATTCTGGCCCTTCCGTCTTTTTTAGGAACTCTTTTGAGGTTTGAGAATGTGCTGGGAGACGCCACGCCAGGAAACTGGGGTTTGGCGCTGCAACAATTTCTATTTATCGATGTTTGGCGCGTCCTTTTGAGCGCCATTGCATCTGTTACTAGTGTTCCACCTTTTTCATGTTCGGGGGTGGACGCAGCGCCAAAGTGGGGGGAGCTTCAGGGCTAAACCCCCACATCATGCGGGTATCAAAAGTTTGTTCCGGCGTCAGTTCGCTTGACGACGTCGACAGCGTCCGTCATCAAGTATTGCTAGCCGCAGCTGTGCGGATGCGACTGATGACTAGGTTCGTTGCGAGGCCTTTGGCATACTTGAGCGCGTGGCGAATGAGAAACCTAGGATTTTGCAGGACAGTCGAGACATGGTTCTCACCCTCGTGGTGATGTTTCTTGCGGTGGCTGTCACCATCGGCTTTACCGGCCTGTGCAGTTTTAACCCCGGGAAGCCGGAAAACGGTCCGGTGCGCGAGGTCGATGCCGCCCCATTCGTGAACATGGAGGCTCGGCGCGTGGACTATCCAGTTCGCCTGCCGAAGGTGCCTGAGGGCTGGACTTCAAACTCGACCCGCGCGGGTATGGCAGCGGGGAAGCAGACGACCATTATTGGCTATGTCACCGCTAGCGGAGCATTCATTCAGGTCACGCAAACAGATGCGGAAGCAGGTCAGCTGCCGGATGACGGTAAGAATCGTCTCCGCGACGGTACCACTGACGTGGAAGGTACAACCTGGACTAAGTATGTGCCGGCTGAGGACAACGTGCGTCGCGTATGGGTTGGGGACCTCGGTGACTCCCGCGCAATTATCGAGGGCACTGCCAACGACGAGGAGTTCACACAGTTGGCGGCGGCTTTGCAGAAGGCCGAGCCAATCGATCCGGACGCGACAATGCCGGATCCGTCACAGCCACAGCAGACTGCGTCCGAGACGCCATCGGCACCAGCAAAGTAGGCCGAGTCGAGCACTCACCTGGATTGGTAATCCCAACTAGGGCCATAAAATAGCTGAACTCAGCTATCGGCGACGAGACGAGAAACGACGTGCACTGACGGTCGTTCCTCGTCTCTTTTTATTCCTTACCGCCCCCATTCTCGGCCGAAGTCGCGGCATCCTGATTTTTGCTGGCCAAGGCGGCTTCAACCTTTGCCCGGGCGCCAGCCAAATGCTCCTCGCAGCGGCGGGCCAACGCCTCGCCTCGCTCCCACAGCGCCAGGGATTCATCCAGGCTCATCTGCCCGAGTTCTAGGAGCTTGACGGTCTCGACGAGTGCATCTCGCGCCTGCTCGTAGCTCAGGTTCTCAACCGGTACCTGTTCCTCCGAAGAGGGAGCCTGACCCGCGCCGAAAACATTGTCATTCATTAGCGAATACGTCCTTCACATCTAGTGATTAAAGCTTCAAGGTTGGAAAAGTCATTGCTTACTAATTCGCCGGCTTCGTAGCTAGCGTCGCTGCAGAGATGGAACCGTCACTGACGCGAATTCGCAGTTGGGAACCCATCGGAGCATCTGTAATAGAAGTCACAATCTGTGGTTCTGGCTGAGCAGCCGATTGTGCCTGCACGATGGCATAGCCGCGAGCGAGTGTGGCAGAGGGGCCAAGTGCTGAAACCTTGCCGCGCAATCCCGATACCACTGCTTCCTCGCGTTCCAGACTGCGGTGAATGAGAAAACGCAGCCGATCCACCTGCGCCGTGACAAACTCGTCACGCACGCGGATGGGAGTGAGTGGATCGCGCAGTACCGGCCGCGACGTCAAATCCCGCAGGGTCGCTACTTCACGGTCAACCCATCGCCGCAGAGATGCTGAGGAGCGCTCACGCAGCTGTGCAATTAGGCGGCGTTCCTCAGCAGCATCGGGCACTGTTTTCTTCGCTGCATCCGTAGGTGTGGCAGCACGTAAATCAGCGACGTAATCCAACAGCGGAGTATCCGGCTCGTGTCCGATCGCAGAAACCACCGGTGTTGTCGCCTTACTCACCGCACGAATCAGCGCCTCATCTGAAAAAGGCAGCAAATCTTCGACACTGCCACCGCCACGGGCGACGATGATGACATCGACCTCCGGGTCGGCGTCGAGCTGTGCCAGCGCCTCAATAATCTCCGGAACAGCCTTGGCTCCCTGCACAATTGTGTTGATTACCCGGAAGTCCACCTCAGGCCAGCGGGCACCCGCAACCGAAAGCACATCGCGTTCAGCTGCCGAACCGCGACCGGTAATCAACCCGATTTTGTTGGGGAGGTAGGGCAGAGGGCGTTTCAGCCGTGGATCAAAAAGGCCTTCCGCCGCTAGCGCCTGGCGCAGCTGTTCCAGCCGTGCCAATAGTTGCCCCAAACCTACGGGCCTCCACTCCGTAGCCCACAGGGAAAACTGCCCCCGCCCGGCATAAAACGCAGGCTTACCCAAAACCACTACGCGGTCGCCGTTGCGCAACGGATTATTGCGCAGAGCCGCGGTAGAACAAGTCACCGACACCGAAAACTCCGCGGAGGTGTCACGCAGAGTGATGTAGGAGAGCTTCCAGCTCGGCTTGGAGTTGACCTGGGCGATTTCCCCCTCGACCCAAATCTGTCCAAGGCGCTCAATATAGTCCTTGACTAACTGGTTCAGGCGCCGAACCTGAACCGGTTTCTCGGCCGACGTTTCCATTTTCGACATACATCAACACTTACACGATGGGGCGGATCGCCCTGCTAATAAACGCAGGTTGCCCACAGGCTAAATTTGCCTGTGGGCAACTGTGACGGTAAAAGTGCAAGCCCGAGCTACTTGCGGTAACGAGACCTGCTATCGCGGCCGGTTATCCGCTCCTGGCGAGGGCGCTGCTGTCGCGGTGGCCACTCCTCGGTGTGGCGGTGGTTGCCCACTTGGCGTGCGGGGCTCTGTTGAGACTTTTCGGACGGAGACTCCGGTGAAGACTGTTCTCCCCACATCCGTGCCGTTCCTTCAGCTTGACGACGGGGAAATTCTGGCGTTGGCCGCTGCGGTGCGTTTGGCCTTTCAATCGGACGACGAGGCTGCTGTCTAGTCGATTTTGGCGAAGTGGAATCCTGAGTGAACTGCACCTGCCCCGGATGCGGGCGAGACTGCCAACGGGAGGTTGGCTGCTGAGCCCGCTGTGCGAAATTCGAGCGCTGCTGGGCACGCTCCCCAGAACGGTCAACTGGTCGCTTACGCAGTTGCTCGGCGTTGCGCGATGCCGAGTTGGCGTTCGCTGCAGGTCGGGCACCAGAACGAGAAGTCTCCTGCCGAGAGCGTGCAGCTTGCTGGCGCGCCTGGCGGCGAGCTTCGGCATCTCGGATAATGTCCGCAGCGGGACGTCGTGAAGCAGGACGTTCCTGGGTACGAGAGGCGACCCGGCGATCAGATTCGGCGAGACGACGGCGAACCTGAGAGCTGGATTCGACAGCGGCTTCGTCACGGTGCTGGCGTTGTTTAGCGACCTTGCGCTGGGTGTTGAGGGATTTCTCCTGGGTGCGGGTGATTTCGAGGTAACGCCACACTGCGATGATGACACAGATAATCATCAAGACCAGCAGCCACGGGAACTGCTGGATGATGGGATATGCCGAGGTCACCAGGCGAGCGCGTTTAGAGGTCGTCGCGGTCGCGCCACCATTTTCAGGATCGGCGAGAGAACCGGTAAACCACGCTGTGAAAAAGGTGACAAGCGCGAACAAAATGGGGATTTGAGCGACGGTAACTACCAGACCGCGAGGAACCACCAACAGTGTTCCGGCCACAGCAGCCACGGCAAAAGCAATGAAGTAGGGCTTGCCAATCGAACCGTTGGGAACAGAAAAGAGCAAACCAATAACGCCAGCTAGAAGCATCAGCAACGGCGGCACAAACATTGGCACGCGTGGAAGCAGGGGTTTGTTTCCACTGCCTTTACGGGTTATTGCTGATCTGTTCGACACGAATGCGTATCCTACCGGTTATTAGTGATAATACGGGCAAGCCCGGTATGTGGGCTCGCCCGTGTCTTAAAATTTCGCCTTACTTCTTTTTCTTAGAGAAAGACCCGGAGACCACTTCAGAGACTTTATGGAAGGCCTTGGTCATCGTTCCCTCTTCCTGCTTGGTCGGACCAGCATCGGGGGAAACCTTACCGGCGGTGCGAGCATCTGCCTTCACGGCGCTCTCTGCAGAGCTGTCGGAGTCGTCACTGCCCAGGCGGAACGAAGCCAGTCGGTCGCGCATCGCACGGCCGGCAGCTTCAATCTGAATGCCGGAGATCGATCCGGCATCCGTGGCGAACTCGATATCCTTTGCGGTCTTGTCACCCGTACGCAAATCTGTGAGGTCGCCGAGGTAGCGGAACCAGACCGCGACGACTGCAGTGACTGGCACCGCGAGGAAGGCGCCGATGATGCCGAAGATACCGCCACCGAGCAGAACCACCAGCAGGACGATTGCGGCGTGCAGGTCCATAGCCTTGGACTGCAGAATCGGGGAGAGGATATTGCCCTCAATCTGCTGGACGGCAATGATGATGAGCAAGACAAAGATTGCTGTGGTCAGGCCGTTGGCAACAAGTGCGACTACCACTGCAATGAAGCCGGCGGTGAAAGCACCGACAATAGGAATGAAGCCAGCGAAGAAAGTCACCACGGCCAGAACCATTGCCAGCGGCACATTCAAAATCGCAAGACCAGCACCGATGAAGACCGCGTCGATAAGCGAAACGATAGCCTGCGTGCGGATGTAGCCCGACAGCGTGTTCCAGGAGCGGGTGAGTACCTCCGTGAGATGCCAGCCGAGGCGACGTCCGGTCAGGCGGCGGAGCCATGGCAGGAAGTCCTGGCCGTCCTTGATGAAGAAGAACGTCAGAACCAGCATTGCCATCAAGGTTACGGCGACCGAGGAGACCACCGAGATGCCTTGGAAGACTGTGTTGGCGATATCGCCGGAGCGCTCCTGAAGCCATGTGGACCCCTGGTCCAGAGCATCGAGAATCTGCTCATCCTTGACGTTAAATGGTGGGGCCTGAATGATGTTCTGGACTTCTTGGATGCCGTCGGTGAACTGGCGACGCAATTCTGGGAACTGCGACTGCACAGTCGGTGCGAGGACCGCGACAACGCCGCCAAGCACCGCCAGCGCGCCTAGGATGACCGTCAGTGCGGAGAGCGCGCGGGGCCAGCGGTGCTCCATCAGGAACACTGCGGGCGGAGCCAGCACCGTGGAGACAATCAGGGCCAACAGAATCGGCAGAACGCCAGCCCAAATCTTTCCCAGAATCATAGCGCTGACGTACAGCGCCGCTGCGGTGATGAGGAAACGCAGGCACCAACCTGCGAACCATCGGGCGCCCTCGCCAATGACGTCGGCGCGGTCGATGGACTCGGAGTCGTTTTCGCTCATAAGCTCATCGAGATTCTCAGCATCTTCCGGCAAATCCGGTTGCGTTACCGCTGACTTATGGGCGTCGGAGGGGATAGACAGAGACTGTTCTACACACAGAGGCTCCGATCCCATTACGTGATCGATAGCGTCTTTTTCGGACTGTGCAGTCCACTCTTCGCCTTCATTGGGTTTATTGCTCACATATTCATTATGGGGGTTCGCAGGGGATAGGGGGCAACTTCACGAAGTTAGGGCGAGTTCAAATCTGTCTTCCCAAGCCCGTAAGATGGGCAATGTGAGTCTTACACTTGGAATCGTCGGTCTGCCCAATGTCGGAAAGTCAACCCTGTTTAACGCCTTGACGCGCAACGATGTGCTGGCTGCGAACTACCCATTCGCCACCATCGAGCCGAACGTCGGTGTTGTGGAACTTCCCGATCCCCGTTTGAATAAGCTCGCGGAAATTTACAAATCGAAGCGTATCGTTCCGGCTACGGTGTCGTTTGTGGATATCGCCGGCATCGTCAAGGGCGCATCCGAGGGTGAAGGTCTGGGTAACAAGTTCCTCGCCAACATCCGCGAGGCTGACGCGATCTGTCAGGTCGTCCGCGTCTTCAATGATGACGACGTCGTGCATGTCGACGGCAAGGTCGACCCGGCCTCTGACATCGGTGTGATTGAAACCGAGCTGATTCTGGCGGATATCCAGACTATTGAGAAGGCGCTGCCGCGGCTAGAGAAGGAAGCCAAGAAGGACAAGGACAAGGTCGGCGAGGTTGAGGCCGCCAAGCAGGCTCATGCCGTACTGGAAGAGGGGCGCACCCTCTTCGCTGCTTCCGATGATGTGAAGCTGTCGGCTCTGCGCGAGCTGCACTTGCTCACCGCAAAGCCCTTCCTCTACGTTTTCAATGCTGACGAGGAAGTGCTTGCCGACGAGGACCGCCGCGCGGATCTGGCCGCCGCTGTGGAACCGGCGGACTGTGTATTCCTCGATGCGAAGGCTGAGTCGGACCTGCTGGAGCTGGATGAGGAATCCCGCAATGAGCTGCTGGCCGAAATTGGTCAGACTGAGCCGGGCCTGCATTCGCTTGCTCGCGCTGGTTTCCGCACGCTGGGGCTGCAGACTTACCTGACTGCTGGTGAGCAGGAAGCTCGTGCGTGGACTATTCGCAAGGGCGCTACGGCTCCGCAGGCTGCCGGTGTGATTCACACTGACTTTGAGCGTGGCTTCATTAAGGCCGAAATTGTGTCCTTCAACGACTTGGTTGAGGCCGGCTCAATCGCTGAAGCGAAGGCCAAGGGCAAGGTCCGCCAGGAGGGCAAGGACTACATCATGCACGACGGTGATGTGGTGGAGTTTCGTTTCAATGTAACCTGAGGCGCGCTAGTGTTAGCGGCATGACAACACGTGCTGCTATTTACCTCCGTATCTCGCTCGATGCTGCCATGGACGGCCTCGCCATCGACCGGCAGCGCCAGGACTGCGAAGCCCTTGCCGAGCAACGCGGCTGGGACGTCGTGCATACCTACGTCGATCAGTCGATCTCCGCGTCGAAGAAGGACGTGGACCGCCCCGACTACGACGCGATGGTGGCGTCCTTTGAGCGCGGCGAGATCGACGCGATCATTTGCTGGGACCTCGACCGCCTCACACGGCAGCCCTGGCAGCTCGAAGAGTGGATCGACAGGGCAGAGGAGCAGGGGCTGAAACTCGTCACTGCGAACGGTGATGCTGACCTTGCCACCGACGGCGGCAGAATGTACGCGCGCATCAAAGCAGCCGTGGCACGCGGCGAGATCGAGCGAAAGAGCATGCGCCAGTCTCGTGCGCAACAGCAACGCGCCGAGCAGGGCCGCTGGTACTCCGGCGGTGTGCGCCCTATCGGCTACACCTCCACCGGCGAGATCATTCCATCCGAAGCCGCCGCCGTGCTCGGTATGTTCCGCGCTGTCGAGAGGGGCAACTCCATGCGCGACATTGCGCGCGCCTTATCTGGGGTCGATCAACCGGGCTTGCCGGATATCCCGACCACGCCGCGCCATATGTACACCGTGGTCACAGAGCGCAACGCTCGACGCCGCGCTGAAGGCCAGGAAGAAAAGCCGGTTCCCGACGCGCAGCCGTGGGCCTACACGTCGTTGCACTCGATCCTGCGCAACCCCGTGTATGCGGGTTACTCCACTTATAAGAAGGCCAAGCGCAAAGGCGTGAAGAACAAATACCGCCGTGTCACGCATATCGTCCGCGACCCCGATACCGGCGAGCCGGTGAAAGGGCAGTGGGAGCCGATCGTCACACCAGATCTGTGGTGGCGCGTGCAGAACGTGCTCGACGATCCCGACCGGCTGACCAACAAGGAGCGCCGGAACACTCGCCGCCATCTCGGCTCGGGTCTGTATGTCTGCGACGAGTGTGGCAACCCCGTGCGCACACATGCCGACCGCTACCGCTGCGCCGCCTGTGGATTAGTGCGCACACATAGCGTCGATGATTTTGTGCTCGCCGTGATCCGCGCCCGCCTTGGCCGTGACGACCTGGCGGACCTGCTGCCGACTGTGGACGACGACGAGGTCAACGCCATCGACGACGAACTCGCTGAGCTTCGCGCAAAGCTCGCCCGCGTCCAGGCTGACTACGATGAGGAGCTTATCGAGGCCCGTGACCTCAAGCGCGCGCGAAACCGTTATGAGCCGCAGATCGAGAAACTCGAAACGCGCCGTGCCCGTCTTGCTGGCGCATCGGCGCTGCTCGACACAACCGGCTACGCCTCGCCCGTGGATGCCTTCGACAACGCAGAGCTTGCCGTGCAGCGCCGAGTCATCAATACCCTGTGCCAGGTGCGCCTGCGCCGTGGCGTGCGCGGCACCAAGACCTTTAACCCTGAATCGGTGCAGATCGTGTGGAACTAGGTTGCAGTGTGTGACACGTCAACAATCGCGCGCATGCGCTGCGGCGCGCAAAGCTCTTACGAAGGAACGCCACGGGAGCCGGCAGTTCGGGGGAGATCTGCCTTCGTGTATCGGGGGCGACACTGCTCAACCGTGGCGTTCGCAGGAAGTATGACACGGCTCTTGTTACCCCAGAGGTCGTAGGTTCGAATCCTGCCCCCGCTACCAACTTCCAAGCCCCTACCAGGAGAAACACTGGTAGGGGCTTTAGTTATTTCTCTTAAGGCGCACGTCCTGGGACTCAAATCGGGACTTTAGCGATGGCATTTTGTCACTTAAGCCGGTTTGGAAGTGATGGGGTTAAGTGACAATTTTCGATTTTGTGACCTTGGATGACTGTGTCGTTTTGAGGAGTCGTCTGCACGGATTTCAGAAGTCCTCTGTACTATCGCCATCCACTCCGGAGAGGCCGCGGGCGTTCGTCCACTTCATCTGGAACGCGATTCGACAGAGCGCATTTAATACGATGGTCTTTTTCTCCCTGCGAAGGATGGGGGCAGTTTAGGGTACCAGGGTGTTGACCAGATCGAGGAATTCCTCAGCGTAGGCAATTTGCTTGCGTAGCTTTTCGTAGCGGGTGCGCGTCTCCTCACGAATGTCGGCAAGGGTGGCCTTGGCATTACTCCGTGCCTGCTGTGCGGTATCACTGTCCTGCCCGCCATCTGAACTATGAAGAATCTCCGCAGCTTCCAGGAATTCCCGCATCTGATCCAGAGTAAACCCCAGCGGTTTCATCCGTCGCACCAGCAAAACACGACGTACATCAGCCTCACTATAAAGCCTGAACCCACCAGGGCTACGCCCCGATGGGGTAATCAGGCCGACGTTGTCATAATAACGCAAGGTGGGAATCGACAACCCCGTCTGGTCAACGACCTCGCCGATCTTGAAATTACTGTTTTGCATTGCCTGTTCTCCTTCACGGTGATGTTGCCCACGGGTTCCTGTGCCTGGGTTGGCGGTTGAGTAAAACTCCCGCTACCATGACCACCATCACCAAACCTAAAGTTACTAGAGGGTTGGATTCCTTTCGGGCGTTCGCCCAGTTACCTATCCCCTCAAAGATTGGACATCTATGACTGAAACTAGCACGGCGGCCCCCCGCCCCCTCCTGAGTCCAGACGGCGCTGATGCCCCTACCGGGATCATCGCATCCTTCCGTTACGCATTTTCTTCCCCCGCCCGTATCCGTATAGAGATTCTGGCCGGACTGGCGGTATCCCTGGCGCTGATCCCTGAGGCCATTGCCTTTTCCATCCTTGCCGGTGTTGACCCAGCCATGGGTCTGTTTTCCTCGGTAGTCATGGCCATTGCGATCGCCTTTACCGGTGGCCGCCCGGCAATGATCACCGGCGCCACCGGGGCTATTGCCCTAGTCATTGCTCCTGTGGCGCGTGGTTACGGGATGGATTATTTCATCGCCACCGTCCTGTTGGGCGGTGTCCTACAAATCGTGCTCGGCGCCCTCGGTGTGGCGAAACTTCAGCGTTTTATCCCCCGATCGGTGATGCTGGGTTTCGTCAATGCACTGGGCATTATGATTTTCACCGCCCAACTCGAACACCTCATTGATGTGCCTTGGATAGTCTACCCACTCGTCGGCTTGGGTGTGGTGATCATGATTTTCTTCCCCAAGCTCACCAGTGTGATCCCCGCCCCGCTGGTCACGATTATCGTGCTCACCGGTTTGGTCATTGCCGCCGGTTTGACTGTCCCGACGGTCTCGGACATGGGCAAGATGCCGGAGACCTTACCGTCCCTGTTTATTCCGAACGTGCCGTGGACGTTGGAGACCCTGCAGATCATCGCGCCTTATGCCCTGGCCATGGCCGTGGTCGGTCTCATGGAATCGTTGATGACCGCCAAGCTCGTCGATGACATCACCGACACTCATTCCGATAAAACTCGTGAATCCTGGGGACAGGGGGTGGCTAATATTGCCTCCGGTTTCTTCGGCGGCATGGGTGGCTGCGCGATGATCGGTCAAACCATGATCAACGTCCGCGAATCCGGGGCACGTACCCGCCTATCCACCCTGTTAGCCGGTGTGTTCCTGCTGGTCCTGGTCCTGGCACTGGGCGACATCGTTGGCATGATCCCGATGGCTGCCCTGGTGGCAATCATGATCATGGTCTCGGTCGGCACCATCGACTGGCACTCGGTGCATCCACGCACCCTTAAACTCATGCCGGTCTCTGAGACCATTGTTATGGCCGTGACGATTATTGCCACCCTAGCCACCAGCAACCTGGCCATTGGTGTGGTGTTGGGTGTGGTCACCGCGATGATCATGTTCGCCCGTCGGATGGCACATATCGCTTCCATTGAAAAGGTCTCCGAGATCGACGGCGACGGCGATGGAGAGATTGATACTCGTACCTACCGGGTGCATGGCCAGTTGTTTTGGGCATCAAGCAATGACCTGGTTTATCGCTTTGATTACACCGATTCTGCCCGTCATATCACTATTGATCTCACTGAGGCGGAGATCTGGGATGCCTCCACGGTCGCGACCTTTGACGCGATTACGCAGAAGTTCCAGGACAGAGGCAAAACCGTGTCCATTATCGGGCTCGACGGTCCCAGTCAGGACCGGCTGAACCGCCTGTCTGGCCGGCTTGGCACCGGCCACTAACATCCCCCGACTCGAGCACATCGACTTGGCGCCCCAACTTATAACCGGGGCGCCAGTTTATTGGTGCTGTTGCAAAGTTGGGGCATAGGAAGAGCATAAAAGAAGCGTAGCGGTTAACCGCTACGCTGTGTTGTGGGGATTTTTACTTTTTACGGTGCACGTGTTCTAGTTAGTGGTTCGTTTCTTTCCTCGGGTGATTGCGACGGTATTCCTCGACTAAGTGAGCAATACCCGGCGCAGCCTGGGACAACATCCAGGTCATAAGCGCTATAAGAACCCCTATGACGATAAGTGTTAACGCCAACCAGCCCAGTGTTGGGCCGATGCCGTTGGCCTCCTGGACGTGACCCCACAAGGCAGACACGCCGTCGGGTATGCCGAGCATACTTAGCAGCCCGTTCCCCAAGGCTCCGACAGCAACGAGTGCGATAGCAACGAAGAGAACACTGGCTGCAATCCACGAGGCAGACATGCAGGCCTTAATAAAGTTCGTGTTCGACTTTTCCATATCGTCGTTATACTGCTTGCGTTCTGCGCGTATCTCCTCCAGCAGCTTTTCGTTGGACTCCTTCTCCTGGAGCAGAGCGCTGCGAGCCTTCTTAGAGGCTTCTGCTGCCTCGTGCAGGCTCTTAGGCTCTTTCGACATTGCCTCAGATACAGCTACTTCTACCAGCGGTTCCAGGCTAGAAGTCAGGCTCGAAGTCATCTGAGCGTTCAGGCTCTGGCTGCGACCCGGACCACATCTACTCAGACACCATCTCCGGCACCAACTGGCAACGGCCTGGTCTTGATGACGCGCTGGCGTACATGCGCCCCGACGACACGCTCGTTGTCACGCGCTTGGACAGGCTCGGCCGCAGCCTCGCGGACACCGTGAACACCATCGCTGACCTCGCCGAGCGTGACATCAACGTCAAGGTGTTGGAGCCAGCGCTGGACACGTCGAAGCCCACCGACAAGGTGGTTATCAACGTCATGGCAAGTCTTTGCCGAGTGGGAGCGTGACCTGCTTGTCCAGCGCACCCGTGAGGGCGTGGCGCACGCCCGCGCACAGGGCAGGGTCGCCGGCCCCAAGCCGAAGCTCAGCGCTGAGCAGGCGCAGATGGCCAAGGAGCTTATCGACGGCGGCAAGTCCGTCAGCGCTGTAGCGCGCACCTTTAACGTCTCGCGGCCGACGATCTATCGCGCTCTCAAGCGCATCGAAGCCGACGCTTAAGCACAGGCTGCGTCGCTAGCGCTCGCACCCGGCGAGAAGGCATCAGGCTGCGCTAGCGACGCTCGGCACACATGAGTGCTGCACTGCTGGGATACGCCTGCGACCGGCAGAGCCGGGCCGAATACGGGATTGACCACATACACCCCGTATTCGTGCAAAGGAGCACTGCCATGTCCACCCATTCTCACACGCTTGCATCCCACGGCGAGATCCTCGCGAACCTCCCCGGCATCCTCGGGTTCTACCCGAACAACTCGCTGATCCTCGCGTTCTTCGTCGACGACGAGGGCGTCGACACCGTCCGCCTCGGCCCGGTCGCACGGTTCGACCTGGACGAAGCAGTGGAGAAGCTCACCGAGAGCCGCGAGCGGTTCGCAGCGTGGGTCCACCACCTCGAACTCGACGCTGTTATCGCGTACATGATCAGCGATGACATTGCGCAGCCGGTCTTCGACGAGACGGCCACGTACCTCACCAGCGGGGCCTCGCCGCTACCGCCGCTGCTCGGGGTGGTGCAGGTGCCCGAGATCGTCACTGGGGCTGCTTGGTGGTCTGTGTACCAGCATCCGCTCATCGACGAGCCGCGCCACGGTGTTGTCGGCGAGGTCGCCGCATCAGCGGCGCTGCAGCAGATGCTAGAGCACACCGGCGAGCTGCCGGAGCCGAGCAAAGACGACATCGAGGCACGGTTGAACAGCACTGACCACGGCATCGACGCTGCCGAGCACGCCGACATCATCGAAGACGCGCTGGCGTATATCCCGCCCATGTTCGCAGACGTGCTGCAGCGTGAGTATGAGCAGGCGGCGGCAGGGATCACCCAGCCGAGCGCTCGCGCTGTTCGGTCTGCGCTGAAATGCTTCACCACGCCGCGCTTGCGGGACACGCTGCTTGCCGCACTGCTCGATGACCCGCAGGCGGGCCTTGCGTTCATAGAGAAGGTTATGCGCGCTGTCCCGACCAGCTGGCCAGGCATGCGCTCGCAGCTCACCGCCACTGTTGCCGTGCTCGCTCACGCCACAGGCCAGCCGGGGCTAGCTGGCGTGGCTGCGCAGCGAGCCACCGAGATCGGGCCAGACGAGAACTTCCCGTCGCTGGTGGCGAAGCTGACCGATATCGGCCAGGGCGAGCGGATGGTCGAGCTTGTCCGCGAGGGCGCTGAGAAGACCCGCACGATCTTGTTTGCCGAGTAGCACCACACACCCCGTTGTAGCAATGCAACGGGGTTTCTTTTTCTCGCGGGGCCTTGGCTTGCGACGACAGACACCGCAACGAGGCAGGGGAGTGACCTTTAGACAGCAGAGCTGTCTCCAACAGACGGATTGACCATCAATCCGAACAAGGAGGCACGTGATGCGCGACATCACCCACACCGACCTGGAACTGCTCTACCAGCTCGCCGACGGCATCGACGGCGAGGACGCCGATCCGGGCGCAGCACAAGAACTGCGCGACCTAGAGGCGGCAGGCACACCGCTGCCCTGGGCAGTGTTGTAACGACAGCGCAACCGCCCCGCAGCAGCAAAGCAGCTGCTTAAGTACCCAAATTGCACGGCAAATCACACCCACTCACGTAAGGAGAACCAACATGTCCAACCCCTTCAACAACGGCACCATCGTCGGCAACGCAGCTCGCGCACCCAAGCTGTTCGAGCACGCAAACGGCGGCGCGACGGTGAAGCTCAGCGTCTATGCGCGCAACACCTTCAAGAACAAGTCCACCGGCAAGGTGGAAAGCGAGATCGTGGAGCTGACCGGCTACGTCCAGGACGCCGCGAACCCCGGTGTGTTCGGCTGCATCGGCTCCGGCGATCGCGTTGCGGTGAGCTACTCGCTCAAGACCGACGTCTACACCGACAAGGACGGTGTGAAGCAGTACCCGCTGGTGGCGCGCATCGACACGGTGCAGCTGATCGATTCCAAGAAGGAGTCCGCTGCTCGCGCTGCCCGTCGCGGAGGCGAGGCGGCGACCGCCGCCCTGGCTGGCGCTGAGGGCGAAGAAGTACCGTTCTAACTACGAAACCCCGCAGGGAAACCTGCGGGGTTATTTTTTCAACCATTTCACACGCCAATTTGCTGCGAATCACTTGTGCAGTTTTACGGTGCAGTGGTGCGGTGCTTTTACTGGCGTTTCTGCTGCGCAACTCACTGCACTATGTAGTGTCTGTGACATTTCATTAACACGTAGGTTGCACTGTGTATTGGGCACCCATTTCATCGACACGTTTACTGCGCAATCAAATGCCCTGTCACTTTAATGACATGTGAATTGGGCAGTGAAGTGGTTTGTCATCCTATTGACACCTTTACTACGCAACAGAATGACAACGACATTCTGTCGGCCCTTCTACGGACATCTCTTCTGCGCAGCACATGCCCCGTCGTACACACCGACGTGCTGCGCACTATCTCCGCCACTCAACAGGCCAATTCACTGCGCAACGTAGTGACACCGGCCCCGCCTAGCCGAGATTTCTTCGATTTTCGCTGAATATCAGCCGTTTACCCGCCGCCAATGACCTACGACGCCGACGGCCCCCTGTTAGGCCCGCAGAAGGCCGTACAGGGCAGGGGAGAGCAGTGCTACAACTCCATACCGCCATCACGATCACGCTGCTGTTGCTGCTGGCGGCGCTTCTCGATGCGCTCGCGTGCACGCTGCTGCGCCCCGCCCTTCTTGCCTGAGGTCTGCGACTGCCTGAACAGCGTGTAACGCTCAAGCAACTCTGGGCTGCGATGCAGTTCTTGCACCAGGAACTTCTTATCCAAGTGCTCCAACTGTTGTCCTGACTTCACCGCTTCTTCGATGATGATGGCGGCTTCATCTTCGGCGTCCGTGTGCGCGTTGCGGCGGATCTGATCAGCCTCATCGCGGGCATCCTTGCGCGTTACTGCAGCGTCGCGTGTGGCCTCGTCGCGGATGCTCGTGGCCTCATCTCGTGCTTTGCTGCGGATCGTCTCGGCGTCGCGCTCAGCCTGCTTACGGGCCTCGTCGGTCTTGCGAGTGATCGTCTCTGCTTCGCTGCGAGCTGCGGCTGTAATATCGCCCGCCTTGGCCCGCGCAGTCTCTTCGGCTCGTTCGAGCAGCTCGTCTGCTTGCGCTTCGGCCAGGCCCAACTCCTGCTCAGCATCCTTGCGTGCTTCGCTGCGGATCTCTTCGGCTTCTTGCTCGGCCTTCTCGCGTGCTTCCTTGAGCACACGCTCGGCAACCTCGCGAGCCTGTGCTTCAGCATTCTCCTGTACGCGCTGGGCTGCTTCGCGGGCTTCTTGCGCCTGTTCAAGTTCCTTAGCAGCCTGCTCGCGGTCACGATCAATTGCGTCCATGTCGCGCTGCACGGATCGCTTCTTGACTTCCACATCATCCTCGCGCTTGGCGAGATCGCGCTCCCGGTCTTGTTGCTCGGTGTAGCGGTCGAGGTTCAGCGACTCGTCGTGTCGTTCAGAGACTTCCAGCTCGACCGGATAGCCGAGCGAGTGCATGTGTTCGCGCAGGCCCCGTTGCGCGTCGATGAACTTCTGGTTACCCGAGATCTGCTTGCCCTTCTTCGGGCCGGATGTGTACCGCACTGAGGTGTCAGTGTTGTACGCGATGCCGGGGCGGCAACGGAGCTTGTCGGGATCTTCGGGCTTCGGTGAGAACGTATCCGCCTGGAACTGGATGTGTGGCGTTGATTCGTCAAAGTTCATATCACCGCCAGCGACTGCGTCGATACCGCCGGGGATGAAGTTTTCTGCAAGCCAGCGCATTGACTCTTCGAGGTACTGCTTTGCTTCCTCGTAGTCGCGGGCGACATAGCGCGGACGTTTCACTTCGCGCCCGTCCACCTCACTGGTGTAGTAGTCGGGGATCTCCTTGCACATCGACTTCGGCAGATACACGACGAACAGCGACGTCTTGAAACTGTTCTTCTGCACGCGCACTCCGTCCATCCGAGGCGTCTACGGCCGCCACAGGGCCGTACAGCCGCTGCCACAAAGATGAACCAATCGAGTCGCGGCGCTACACATTTGCATCAACAGCTGCCGCTGGATCTGCTGCGAGCGGGCGCTCGCGAAACACACGTCGCTGGCGGTGCTCATTACATGCGCTTGCGCGCATATCTCCGCCGCGAGCGTGATGCGTCTGCACCGATACTGTGCTTATGGCACGGGCCGATATGGAGTGTGTTACTCAGCCCGTGTCGTTACCCCCGCAGCAGCATCAACACCGCCTGGCGGCGGATGGCTCGCTGCGGGATTTTCACCACCCTGCAATAACCGCCTAACGGCGGTGTCACGGTGCAGGGTGTGGCTGTGCGCACCACGTAGGCGATGTCGGTCTTGCCGTTCAGTTCGACGCCGTGGCACGTTCGCAAGCTCACGTTGCACACGGCGTGCGCGATGACGCGGGAAGACGCCGCAAGCGGCGTTTCCACCCGTCATCGGCCCTTACTTTAAGACCGACATACAACGGACGTAGCCGCATGTGGTGCGCACAGCGTGGCGACCTGCAGGTTTTGCGTAGGCACCATGTGCGCTTCGCGCATCAACGGGCCGTTTCGGGTAAGGGTCGAAGACCGCATTAAGACCCGAAACACGCAGGTCGCAGCCCCCTTCTGTGTCAAAACCCCTATATGTTTGTCGTTATAGGGGTAGAAGGGGGAAAAGGGCATAAGGGGGTGCGACGCCTCCGCTGCGCTCCGGCGCTCGGCATAGCCGAGGCACTGCACCGGGTATTACTGCTCGCTGGCGCTCGCATAACCCGCTGCCCGGCGCTGGCGCGCCGCCCCCTACAGCCCCAGTCTCAGACCTCGCTCGCTCGGTCTGGCTGGTGCTGTCTTGCCCTCCGCTTGCGCTCCGGTCAAGATGCCCAATAGTGCAGCTGGCGCTGCACCTTGTGTGATGACCCATGCTCTGCATCACGACACTGCCGGCAATCCGATATATCCCGTTGATATACATTCGGATATGCCAGCATCGATGTGTCGTGTTTGGGTCATCACGAAACGCTCCATCACGGCAAGCCTGCCGAGATGGATATTGGCGTATCTCACGACGCGGCATTATGCGGCATGCGCCGCATACCATCTGCCGTCGCGGTTGCATCTTCAGCAGCACAGCTGCTGAAATCTGCTCTGTCCACGCTGCTGTCTTTGCTGCACCCACGGCCCCGTCTTCGGCATATTTCAAGTCCACACAAGACTATGCCGGCCAGAACCGCGCATAACAGCAGCGCGACATACCGCCAGCCATGTGGCGGATGATCCAGGCGACGGGGCAGACGTGTATATGCCCCGTCGCCGATACCGGCGCAAGCATCGTGACAGTGTCACGTGTAGCGGTGCCGCAGCCACCCGCACACACGCGAAAACCCCGCCCTTGCGAGCGGGGTGTGTGGCGACATCAAACGTGACGGCTGTACGTCGTCACGCCGCGTGGCCGTACACACATGAGGTGATTGCGTGTACGGCTAAAGGGTTAGTCGGGTACAACTTCTAGATGCCGCTTCGGCTTACTGCCCTCGGTGCTCTCAGGCGTGTCGCCGTCACCGTTCTCAGGTGTATCGCTGTCGCCTTCGGTGCTGGCGGACTTGTCACCGTCCCCTTCGGTGCTGGCGGACTTGTCACCGTCGAGATTCACCTCGAACTCTTCGGCATACTTGCGCAACTGCGCAAGGCGCTCCTTTGTCGCTTTGTGTGCACGGCGCGCCTCGTTCACGGTATCTTTTGCTTGCTGCTCATCGCGCAGCGCTGCTGCGTAATCGTCTCTGAAAGACATGGTTTGTTCTCCTTGGTTGAATGAACTGTTTATTTGGACTCGGGGCACGACGGTGGAGCGCGCGTGTGTAGTAGCACGGCCATCACCCATCAGCCCTCGCACTCAGTTCAAGACCCAGCCTGACTAGCTGAGCTAAGCGGCGGGATCTCGTCGTAGGCGGGTTTGTCCGCACTAGTGCTTCGCACCACCCAGCACCGTGACGAGCTGCTGGCGCTGCTCATCTGTCAGTTGGGGCGCTGCATCCACGACGGCATCGACGAAGCCGTCAAATAGCTGCGGGGCAGGGCGGCGTGCGGCCGCGAGGTAGGCGTCGAGATCGTCTTGGCGAATCCGATAGGCGGTGCCGAAACGGTGGAATGAAAGACGGCCCTCTTTAATAGCTTTTCGCAACGTGGACTCAGAGCCGACACCGAGATCGGTGAGTTCTTGCAGCGTGTAAAAGCGTGGCGCGACAGCGGTAGTCGTGTCCTTTTCGGACATAGAAAAACGCTCCTGGGCAGATTGATCTGTCCCGGAGCGGGGTGCTTTACCGGCTTGCTATTCAGGCGGCTTGGAGTGCCGTGCTCAACTCGCTAGAACGGTGGTCTGCCGTCCCATTGCTTTACGGGAGCGCTTACTCCCTACCTGACCGCTTTTGTGGTTGGCAATGCCGTTGCCAACCGGTCTATCTCGTCGGAGGAACCGCGCCTATCACGGTCGAGAGACTATCTCTTTGTGAATTATCCTCGGGGTTATCCCCCGTATGCGGCTGGCTAGACCAGAAACGAATTAAAACGCCACATACGGTCTAGAGGCCATCGTACGAAACTTATGCGTCGCGCACAATAGCCTGCGACCTGAACTTTAAAGACAGATCCGAGTACGTCTCTACACGCCACGTGACACGGCTGGGGTGTTGTGGTGGGGCAGCTGTTGTGTGGCGGCATGGTGACACGCAAGGGGCGCGCCTCTTTGTGACCTGTGACACGTCTGTAGTGTGCTCGTTTCGTAGTTTTGGCCTCGTTTCGTAATTTGCCGATCAAAATACGAAAAAATTACGAAACGCTCTACCTGCGGTTTCGTGGAACTACGAAAATCGGAAAACCAAATTACGAAACACGCGATAACGCTGTGACCTGCACAGACACGTCACATTTCGGGGATGTTTCGTAATTTTGCGGTATTTCGACCTAAACCTTTTAAGAGAGAGACACAGACACACATTGCAGGCACATGTCTACGACATAGACCGTCCTCATTGAGGGCGCGCTGCAGGGGTTGTAGCTAGCTGACACGGCCGGGACGCTGCAGCACGGTGACACGCAAGGGGCGCGCCTTTTTATGACCTGTGACACGTCTGTAGTGTGCTCGTTTCATAGTTTTGGCCTCGTTTCGTAATTTGCCGATCAAAATACGAAAAAATTACGAAACGCTCTACCTGCGGTTTCGTGGAACTACGAAAATCGGAAAACCAAATTACGAAACACGCGATAACGCTGTGACCTGCACAGACACGTCACATTTCGGGGATGTTTCGTAATTTTGCGGTATTTCGACCTAAACCTTTTAAGAGAGAGACACAGACACACATTGCAGACGTGTGTCTATGACGTACGGCAGCACGGTGACAGTGCAGCTGCAGCAGATCTAGCGATGTGACACGGCCGAGATACTGCCACACTGCAACATGTCCGTGGCGCGCATTTTGTGACCTGTGACACGTCTGTAGTGTGCTCGTTTCGTAGTTTTGGCCTCGTTTCGTAATTTGCCGATCAAAATACGAAAAAATTACGAAACGCTCTACCTGCGGTTTCGTGATTTCCGCAAACGAAAAGAACAAAACTACGAAACACGTGATAACACTGTGACCTGCATAGACACGTCACATTTCGGCGGTGTTTCGTAATTTTGCGGTATTTCGACCCAAACCTTTTAAGAGAGAGACACAGACACGCATTGCAGGCACATGTCTACGACATAGAACGTCCTCGATGAGGGCACGCTGCAGGGGTTGCAGCTATGTGACACGGGGCACAATCACAATGAAGGTGTCTCTTCTTATTTAGATTTTCTTCAAAAAGTGGAAAAATTACGAAACGAAAACCATTTACGCTGCTCAACGTATGTTTTTGTGTTTCGTAGTTTTGTTCTTTTCGTTTACGGGATTACGAAATGACCCGTAAATACCTACCGTGACCTGCGGTGATGTGTTTCGTATTTTTCTGCGTAATTTCACGTCGCCCGAAGCAGACACCCTGCCGTGTGCTTGCTGCAGGGCCGCGGCCGCCCCTCCATGTGGAGCGTCAGTGTCGATGCTGTAACTTAAACGTACATACATTTGTGGCGCTCTCGTTACGTGTCTGTGCATTGCCGAGCTCTTTACTGTTGTGTGTGGGCGCGCAGCCGTAGTGTCCGTGCCACTCCGAGTAGGGCGCGTCGTACCCCAAACCCATGTTCAATTAAATTCCAATCCAGAGAGGTCTTGCACTGTTGCGGTGCGGTTGTCTTCTTTCTCACCGTATTGGACCCTGCGAAATTAATTGGATACGATAGGCCCATGTTGATTTCAGGTTCCGTTTTCATGCGGCCGCTCACCAGCCGCTAAGGCGGTTTTCTCCCTCCCGCAGGTTAGAAACCGCTCCGGTCCTTTAGCCGGGCGGCCATTTGCCATGCCCGGCTCCGTTTCAACTCCACGGAGCACACCTCATGTCTACATACGGATACGGCCGTCACGAACATGGCCAAAATTTTCTCACAGACCACAAGATCATCAACTCCATCGTCGATCTTGTAAAACAAACCTCCGGCCCCATCATTGAGATCGGGCCAGGAAGCGGTGCCCTCACTCACCCGATATCCCACTTGGGGAGGGCAATAACGGCAGTTGAGGTAGACGCAAAACTAGCTGCCAAACTCACAAAAAAGACCGCCTCGGCGTCGGTCGAAGTGGTCCATGATGATTTCCTCAACTTCCCGTTACCCGCCACTCCCTGCGTCATTGTGGGAAACATTCCCTTTCACCTCACCACTGCCATTCTTCGAAAGTTGTTGCATGCGCCGGCATGGACTGCCGCTGTACTCCTCATGCAGTGGGAAGTCGCTCGCCGCCGGGCCGGGGTAGGTGCAAGCACGATGATGACAGCTCAGTGGTCCCCATGGTTCACGTTTCACCTTGGTTCCCGAGTACCAAGGTCTGCTTTCCGGCCACAGCCAAACGTTGACGGGGGGATCTTAGTGATCCGCCGGGTGGGTGACCCGAAGATCCCGATAGAGCAACGCAAAGCCTTTCAGGCGATGGTGCACACCGTTTTCACCGCCCGGGGACGCGGGATAGGGGAAATTCTCCGAAGGGCAGGGTTGTTTTCATCACGTTCAGAGACACAATCATGGTTGCGCTCGCGAGGAATCGACCCCGCAACCCTACCTCCCAGATTGCACACCAGCGACTGGATCGATCTCTTCCAGGTGACTGGTTCCTCTTCACCGCGCCATCGGCCCATTTCACAATCGGGAAGTAGTCAACGCCCTCCTCAACGGAAAAATCGAGGCCGGCGGCGGTAATCCCCCCACCACCAAAACCGAAATCCACCAGTAGTAGTGAACGACCCATGTTCGTCTACCGTGAGCCGCGTTATGGCAGTGACGTGTTCTCGTCGGGCACAGTCATAGTTCCCGGCGTTGCCAGCGACAGGGTTCTACACCCAGCAGCGGGACCGATCAAAATCACCCGCACGGGGAACGACCCTGCTGGTGGTTTCGATTTTGATGAAAGCGAGGAGACATAGCCCCTCGCCAACTCCCCGTAGCTGGCGAACAGTAGCTCCTGGCGCTGGCGCTCGTTGGTGAGTTTGCGTGCCACATCGAAAGCCTTATCGACTTCCCGGTCCAAGTTGTTGTGGGCCTTGAGCAGAATTGGGTCCATCGATAACGGGTTGTAGTGCTCCGCGAGTGACCGCTGGGGGTGCCGCTCGCGTGCCCGCAGCACCAACTGTCCAGCGTCGATGATTCGCTGCTGCGCCTTCTCATCTAGTTCACACAGAGCTGGTCCGCAGTTGTAGCTCCCGATGTACTCCGAAAAACGGAAAAAATGAATAGTGGGGATACATCAACCTTCCACTTTCCATTCTTCCGGCTCAGAGTATTGAGGGGTCTGGGACCGGGTCCGTAAACCCTTTATGTTTTTCGCGCACAGCGGTTCTTAGCGACGCACCCTATAGGTTTTCCGCAGAACCTATATGTGTTTCTGTGCACCCCCATATGTTGTCTGTTTCTAGCGGTATTTCGTTGTACTTTGCGCATCGAATAGTTATTTATCGACGACACTCCGTCGAGTTCAAGTTCAACGTGTAGTGCTTAACCTCTGCGATGAACTCTTTGATCCCGGGACGTGATGAGGACTGGGGCTATTGTGCTCCCCCGAACGCTACGGCCCGGGGGCACGAGGCTGTGTCGCAGGTGCAAGCGAGAGGACCAGGAGCGAAACACAGACCGCTGAGTCGACGCAGTCACGGTAAAGACGGAGCCGTCTAGGCGGTGCTCGAGGTTGCGCGAGATACGGTGACGCTGGGCGTCGGTAAGCGATGCGCATTCGGCGACATCGATGGAAAGCTGGACTTTGCCGTCCGTCGTGTTGACGCCCTGGCCGCCCGGAGTCGACGATTTCGCGAAACGCTCCGCGAGATCGGCGGCGATGACCGCACCGTCGGGGATCCCCGGGCCGGGCGCTATGGTCATGTCGTTCATGCCGCCCAGCCTAGGTGCCCACAACCCTTTCTCGTCTCGGCGGAAGCGGAGACCGCGTCGCGACGGCCGGGATCCAGCCTCAGTATTATCCTCGTCACCGGTTGATTCGAACGCTTTTTGCTCCTCCTTCTCCCGTCGGGCTTCGATTTCAGCGGCCTCCGCAGGTGGCAGTGATCGCTGGATCCGCTCGAACTACCGGTTCCGATCAGCGGTCGAAGGATTTTCGCAGCAGCCGGACCTGCAGCGCCGGTGCCGCCGCCGTAGCCTGACGAGCATCCCCGCCATGACGGCCATCACGACGGCGGTCCCGGCACCGATGATCCAGGGATTACCGAGGAGCCCACCGACGCCTGCGAGTGCTCCGCCCGCCGCGATGAACGGCAGGCCGCAGCAGAGCAGCGACGGAAGCGCGCAGCATGCCAGTAGGAGCAGCCCGGTCACTGCAGCGACGACGGGACCGGCGCGCCATTCGTCGCGGTCCTGATCGGCGCTCATCGTCTGCTTCTGGATGAGATCTCCCCGATTGCCTGCGTTGCCGTTCATGCGCAGCACGACAGCAGCGACGGGTCGGTGGTGAAGGCCTTCGCGGCGATCCGGATGCCCTCGGCCATGGTCAGGTAGGGGGCCCAGGCGTTGGCGACCTCGGCGACGGTCCTGCCGAGTACGTGGACGCCTGCGGCGGCGAGCTCCCCGGCGTCCTTGGCGACGGCGGTGAGGCCGAGGATCTCGCTCGTATCGGCGTTCACGACGATCTTGATGAACCCGCGGGTGTCGCGGTTGATCACCGCCCGGGGCACATACTCCAGGGGCAGCACGCGGCAGTCGCAGCGGATCCCCGCGGCGACGACCTCCTTCTCGGTCATCCCGACCGCGCCGATCGCCGGTCCGGTGAACGTCACCCGCGGCAGATGGGAGTAGTCGACGGACCGGTCGGCGTCGGCGAACGCGTTCTCGGCGACGAGGGTGCCGTGGTGGGCCGCGACGTAGACGAACTCCGGGTGCCCGGTCACGTCGCCCGCGGCCCAGATCCGCGGGTTCGACGACTGCAGATGGTCGGAGACGACCACCTCGCCGGAGTCCCCGGTCTTCACCCCGACCGCATCGAGGTTCAAGCCGTCGGTGACGGGACGGCGTCCGAGGGCGACGAGCACCTGGTCGGCGCGGAACTCCTGCGAGCCGCCGGACACGTCCGCGGTAACCACGACCTGCCCGGTCGCCGCGTCCCGGGACACCCGGGTCGGCACCGCGCGGCGGACCACCCGGATGCCCTCGTCGGCGAACACCTCCTGCAGTGTCCGGGACACCTCCGGCTCCTCCTTCGACGCGAGCCGGGACCGCACCAGCACGGTGACCTGGGAGCCGAGGCGGACGAACAGCTGCGTCTGCTCCAGGGCGACGTAGCCGCCGCCGAGCACCAGCAGCGACTCGGGGACCTCCGTCAGCTCCATCGCCGTGGTCGAGGTCAGGTACCCGGTCTCCTCCAGGCCGTCGATCGGCGGTGCCCACGGGCGAGAACCAGTCGCGACTAGGTAGTGGTGGGCCTCGATGGTCTCGACGCTTCCGTCGGATCCGGCAACATCGAGAACCGGCGCATCAGGGGTGCCCACGAACGAGGCGTCGCCGCGGAGGACCTGCCAGCCGTAGGAGTCGGCGACGTCGGCGTACTTCTCGCCGCGCAGCGACTCCACCAACGCTTGCTTCCCAGCGATCAGCGCGGGCATGTCGACGGGATCCGCCGTCGTAGCGATTCCGGGGAACCGGGTTGCGGCGTCGACCGCGACGTGCCGCGCGCCGGCCGCGGCAATGAGCGCCTTCGACGGGACGCAGCCCGTGTTCACGCAGGTGCCGCCGAGCGTCCCGCGCTCGATCATCACCACTGACTTCCCGAGCGTGCTGGCGCGGATCGCAGCGGCGAACGCGCCGCCTCCCGATCCGATGATGGCGAGATCGTACTTCGTAGGCATCGCTGCTCCTGTCAACTCTTGGCTTTCTGCTCTGTCTCAGCCATACTGGACCTTCCAGTGCAGGGGAAGGTCAAGCGCGGCCACGGAGGGAGACAGTAATGTGGATCGGAGAACTCGCCGAGAGGGCGGGCACTACCGCGAAGACCCTTCGCTTCTACGAGGAACAGGGCCTTCTGCCCCCGACCGAGCGCACGCCGTCCGGATACCGCGACTACGCGCCCGAGACGGTCGCTCGGATCGACTTCATCCACCGCGGCCAGGCCGCGGGCCTCACCCTCGCCCAGATCCGCCAGATCCTCGACATCCGCGACGGCGGCCATGCGCCCTGCGAGCACGTGCGCGACCTGCTTGACGTGCGCCTCGCTGAGATCGAGCAGCAGATCGCGCAGCTCTCCGTGCTGCGCGACACTATCGCGGACCTTAGCCAGGACGCCGCGCACCCGGATCCTGAAACGTGCAGCACCGATCAAGTGTGTAGGTACTTGTAGACGGCGGGACTCAATGACTCAAACGCTACAACCCCGATATGCGCTAGCGCAGGTCGATGCCGCCGGTGCCCACCTCGATGATTTTGGTGGTGGCCGCGATAGCACACAGCAGCGGCATCGGGGCGGAGGCCTGCAGCGCGAAGTGGTGGACTCGGAAGGACGCGTTGTTCACGCCGATTTCGTCCGCAGCCTGGGTGATCTCCAGACGAGTCTTGGCGATCTTTTCCGCAGATGGCCCGCACTAGCTGCCGAAGGCGTAATGCCCGAAGCTTAAGAAGCCGAACGCTTTCATTGGATAACACTCCTTTTGATGGTGTTAACGAGAGGGAGTAACTTTGCAACGACATACCGTCGAGTTCAAGTTCAACGTTTAAGCGCCGCGTCTGACTTATAGCGAAGGTGTTCTATGAGCATGATCGAGCTGAACGGCACCTTGATCTGCAAAGACCACAGTGATGTTTCAATCGTTGAACGGTTCCTTCCAAAACACGTTGAGCTCTCTCGTGATGAACCCGGGTGTCTGCGCTTCGAGGTCACTCAATCCGACGACCCGCTCGTATGGAATGTATCAGAACAATTCACTGATCAAGCATCGTTCGATTCGCACCAAGCGCGGGTTAAAGCGAGCGAGTGGGGTCAGGCAACAGCGCATATTCAACGTGACTACACCATCACGGGGCCCAGGGGAGGGTGAAATCGTTGACTACCGCTAGCAAGCTTCCGCCAGTGTACCCGAGCGTAAAGGCGCTAGGCAGTCACGCGCCCAACAGCAGCGTGCTGAGCAAGGGCGCTGGTGTTCCGACGGTGTACGTCCTATTGGCTACAACTCAACAGGCGAGATCATCCCTGCTGAGGCGGAGGCTGTACTTGGTATCTATCGTGCTATCGAACGCGGTAATTCCATGCGCGATATCGCCAGCGTGCAGTGCATTGCTGCTTCAATTGGCCCTTCTTGCGTGCTCTCTTCTGTCCCAGCCACTTTATTGACACGTAGATTGCACTATGTACTAGGCAGCCATTTCATTGACACGTTAATTAAACAGTGAAGTGGCCAGCCATTCGATTGGCACGTTTACTGCGCAATAGATTGACACCAACGCCGTGTCCTTTACTCGGGAGACACCCCCGGTGACGGTGGCCAGCACAAAGACGACGGTGAAGCCGAGAATGAACAACCCGGCCGCACCCGCTACCGCCCACTGGCGTTTGGTGACCACCGCGCCCCCTCGGCGTCGTAGTCGACCTCCCCGCCGACCACACTGGCCAGATACGACATATATCCGGGTACCAGGGGTACGACGCACGGGGAGGCGAACGAGATCAGACCTGCAGCTGCTGCAGCCAGGATGCCGATCATCAGTGGCCCGGTGGCCGCGGCGTCGGCGAACTGCTGGCCGATCGCCAACTGCGCAATCACATCAACGGTCATGATGCTGGTGCCTCCTCGGCCAGCGGCAGAGCGACATCAAGGATGTCATCGGCGGTGACCTCCCTCAGGAACACCGCGGCCGGGCGGTGGCTTCGGTCCAGGACAATGGTGGTCGGGATGACCGAGGTCGGCACCTCCCAGGGCCGCAGCGATACGAAACGGCGGGTCGTAGATCGAGGGATAGGTCACCGCGTTGTCGAGTTTGAAGTCCTGGGCGATGGTCTGGTTGTAGTCACGGACGTTGATGCCCAGCACCGTGCCACCGAGGGGGTCGAGAGTCTCTTGGACAAGCTGCAGGTCATCGACTTCCGTCCGGCACGGTGCACACCACTAGCCCCAAGCGTTGAGGACGACGACCTCGCCTTCAAAATCAGACAGGCTGATCTCCTCACCTTCCTCCATCAACGACGGGCAGGAGAAGCCCGGCAGCGGCGCACATTCCTCCTCTGCGTAGATAATCTCGGTTTGGCCTCCTGGTGAGTGGAACTGGAAGGTGCCCCCCCGACGGCGACGGCGTTTCGGACGCCGTCGCCTGAGGAACAGGCCACCAGGGTCACGGCGGTGAGCACCGCGGCAACCGCGATGGCGGCTCTGCGGGGTGTGCTCGGCAGGGATTAGATCTCCATATTCCGGGGCGGTGGGGAAGAAGACGGTGTTCTGGTTGTCCCGGAAGACCACAACACCGAGGAAGGTCATCGTGCTGCCCGGTGGGTGGCCTGCAGCGACTCTGCCCACCTCGGCACTCAACCCTGCTGTGGGGGTTACTCGTAGCGAAGCGAGCTGAGCATCCCGGTTTCCATGTGATAGGCGTTATGGCAGTGAAATGCCCACTCACCGGGGTTGTCAGCGATCAGGTCGGCGATCATGGTTTCACCGTGGCGGAGAAGGACGGTGTCCTTGCGTAGCCCGCCGCTGCCGGGCAGCGCCCACGTGTGGCCGTGGATGTGCATGGGATGGGGCATCATGGTCCTGTTGCGCATGACCATCCGCAGGCGCTGGCCCTCCTGCACGGTCGCGGAGGACGATTGGCCGTCGGTGAGAATGCTCCATTCATACGGCATCATCTGCCCGCCCAGGTCGATGCTGACTTCTCGGTCTGGTGTGCCCTCGGGCAGGAGTGCACGGTCTGCTGGCTTCAGGGAGGACAGAAGCAGTCCGGTGGATGACAACTCGGGGAAGTCGACATCGGGGCGGGGGGCCTGGCCGCCGGCGGTGCGGATGACGGCGAAGGCGCGGTCGTCCTTACCCACCGCCAAAGCCGTGAGCGGGAAGATGCCGTCGCCGAGGATGACCTCGACGTCGACACGCTCGCCCATCGACAGGTAGATCGATTCGGTCTCCCGGGGTTGGACAGGGAAGCCGTCGGTGTGGGTGACGGTCATGCGGTGACCACCGAGGGCCACCTTGAAGATGGTGTCACCGCCGGAGTTGATAAACCGCAGGCGGGCCTTGTCGCCCGGGCGAGCCTCGAAGGTCCGGTGAGCACGGGGGATACGTCCGTTGATGAGGTAGTGCGGATACATCACATCGCCGGCATCCCCGCCCAGTACCCGGTCCGGGGTGCCGTGCATCATATGGCCGTGACCTCCCATCCCCTTCTTCCCGTTATGGTCGTCCGAACCCATTCCGGTGAGCTTGTCGAGCTCATCGTCGGGAGTGCCCTGAATGCCATCGACCCAGTCGTCGAGCACGATGGTCCACTCGACGTCCTGGTCCTCAGCGTCTTGCGGGTCACGGACGATCAGTGGGGCGTGGAGGCCGCGATCAAGCTGCAGGCCGGAGTGGGAATGGTAGAAGTAGCTGCCACCGTGGGGGACTTCAAAAACATAGGAGAAAGACTCGCCAGGTTCAATGGGGTCCTGGGTCATGCCGGGCACACCGTCGGCTGCGTTGTGGAGTGCGATGCCATGCCAGTGGATGGAGGTGCTCTCAGGCAGTTCATTGGTGATATCGACCTGGAGGACGTCGCCGGCGGTGGCCTCAATGGCCGCATCCCCGGTGTCAGAGACGTATCCCCACGTCTTGGCTTCGATACCGCCGATATCCAGAGAGAGGGGCCGGGCGGTCAGTGTCCGGCGCACCGTCGGCTCACCGAGCGCAGTGGGGGTGGGAGTGGGGTGAAGGGAGGAACCTGGTGCCGAGGCAGCGGGTCCAGGATCGCTGGTGCAGGCGGCCACGGCCCCGGTGCCGGCGAGGACGAGCCCGCCGAGCAGAAACTGTCGTCGGGAAAACGCGTTCGTCATGATTTAACCTTCCTGGTGTAAGAATTCAGTGACACGGGAGACAGGCGCAGGTGAGGACCCTGCTGAGCCATCACGTCAGGCGCAGGTCTGTGACACAGGTGGCACCGTCGTCGGTGGTGGAAAACTCCGTGGTGCCGGTACGCCCCTGGTAGCTGACCTCAATCAGACCGGTGACATCATCGGGAAGCCAGAAGCCAATAAACCCGTTGTCGAAGGTGGTTGTCGCCTCGTCCACCAGCACCTCACCGGTCGCCTCATCGGTGATCGTGACCTGGATATCCTCATTGTTGAGTTCCCCCAGGCAGGTCGTGAGGCTGTGGTAGAAGCAGTCGTGGGTGGAGGTGAGATAGGGTGCGATCGAGACATACGTCTGATTGTCGGGAAGATCGACCACGACTTCCTGGTCACCGCTCGAGAGCAGCAGTTCATCGGCGCGCACTGAGGCGATCAAATCCGTGGGACGCTCAGTGACCTTCTGCCGGTCGAGGTGATCAATGATCTCCACCGCGCCCATGTCGGCCAGGCCATGGGTAGTCAGGAATGTATCCTGGGACACCGTCCCGTCGGCCGTGGGTTCCGGGTCGGCGGCCGAACACCCCGTGAGGGCGAGGGCAAGGGCGGCGACTGCGATCGCTGCTCGTTTCACGTCAATCTCCTTGGATCGTGGGTAGGACCGTGAGAAGACACCGCCTCAAGGTCGATGCCATACCTTTATCTAGCACGGGTGCCTGACGGACTAGAAATCAAAAACCCTGCTCACAGCTTTATAGCAGGGCGAAAAGAGGGTGAATTCGGTGAGCTGGGTCACCACCGGGACACCACCCCACAGCCGTGGGCGATGTCCTTCTACCCGCCCCGGGTATGCGGTGCTTGCAGTAAAATCCCTGGTGGCGCCTGCTGAACCGACCAGGGGAGGCGATGCCGCCGGCCCGGGGTGGGGCACAGGGGTGACGGCGGTCGAAGGGTTATATTTGAAGATTTGATGAAGATTCCCCGCCGGGCACTGAGCGAGGATGGTATTCCCCCCTGGCCGGAGCGATACTGGGGTCTATGGCTGACCACACACCGACCACCGCCACGCCCCCGGGGCGGGTGCTGGTCGTCGATGATGAACAACCCCTGGCTCAGATGGTGGCCTCCTACCTCATCCGGGCAGGCTTCGATACCCGTCAGGCGCACACCGGCACCCAGGCCGTGGACGAGACCCGTCGCTTTTCCCCCGATGTTGTGGTGCTGGATCTGGGGCTGCCCGAACTCGACGGCCTGGAGGTGTGCCGACGGATCCGCACCTTCTCGGACTGCTACATCCTCATGCTCACCGCGCGTGGCAGCGAGGACGACAAGATCAGCGGTTTGACCCTGGGGGCGGATGACTACATCACCAAACCTTTTAGCATCCGGGAACTGGTGACCCGGGTGCATGCAGTGCTGCGCCGTCCGCGCACCAGCACCACCCCACCGCAGGTGACCACCCCCTTGATCGTTGGTGACCTCATCCTTGACCCCGTCGCCCATCAGGTGCGGGTGGGGGAGACGACTGTGGAGCTCACCCGCACGGAGTTCGAGCTGCTGGTTGCCCTGGCCCTGCGCCCCGGCCAGGCGCTGACCCGCCACGACCTGGTCACCGAGGTCTGGGACACTACCTGGGTCGGTGATGAACGCATCGTCGATGTCCACATAGGCAACTTGCGTCGCAAGCTCGGCACCGACACCCGAGGCCGGGGGTTTATCGACACCGTGCGTGGCGTGGGCTACCGGGTGGGGCAGCCATGAATCACGGACCCGGCTTGACCTTCCGCTTCCTGGCCGCCCAGGTGTTGGTCGTGGTGATTAGCCTGATGGTGGCCGCGGCCGTGGCCACGACGGTGGGGCCGACCCTGTTCCATGATCATATGTTGATGGCCGGCCGGGAGGACCCCTCGCTGGAGCTGTTCCATGCCGAGCAGGCCTACCGGGACGCCAACCTGATCACCCTGGCCGTCGCCCTGCCCACTGCCTTTATCAGCGCCCTACTGGCCAGTCTGTGGTTATCGCGTCGCCTGCGCACCCCCCTGCAGGATCTCACCCGCGCCGCTACCAGCCTGGCGGCCGGTAACTCCCGTATCCGCGTGCCCGCCGGAGAAGCAGGCCCCGAGGTCACCACCCTGGCGCATGCCTTCAACACCATGGCCGACCGACTGGAACACACCGAACAGGTCCGCCGCCAGATGCTCTCTGACCTGGCCCACGAAATGGGCACCCCCTTATCGGTGCTCACGGCCTACCTCGATGGTCTCCAGGACGGGGTCGTGGACTGGAATAATGCCGCCCACACAATCATGGCTGACCAACTCACCCGCCTGACCCGGTTGATGGAGGACATTGACGATGTCTCCCGGGCCCAGGAACACCGGATCGATTTGGACCTGGCGGAGGAAGGGCTCGGGGATCTGCTCCATACCGCCGCTGCTGCCGCGGGGGAAGCTTATGCTGACAAAGGCGTCGATTTACAGGTCGAGACCATTACGGACACCGCCCGGGTGCTCGTGGACCGGCAACGCTTCGGCCAGGTGATGAGCAACCTCCTGTCGAACGCGCTACGGCACACCCCGGCCGGCGGGCAGGTCCGGATCAGCGTCCACCGCCAGGGGGCGTCCACCGCGCTCATCCACGTCGCCGATGATGGCGAGGGCATCCCACCTGGCCAGCTCGGACACATCTTCGAACGCTTCTACCGGGGGGATGCCGCCCGCAGCCGGGACAACGGCGGGTCCGGTATCGGTCTGACCATCTCCAAGGCATTGATCGAGGCCCACGGCGGCACTCTCACCGCCACCTCCCCCGGACCCGGTCGCGGAGCGGTGTTTGCCCTCCGCCTCCCGATGCCCCCTCCCGACAGTGAGGGGGCTGCTCGGTGACCACACCCTGCCCCGCGTGAGGGCCGTGCCCTCCACTCCTTGAAAATATACCCCCCGGGGGTATACGCTAGAGAGCGGAATTGCCACACCCCACCGAACCGAAGGAGCCTTCCCATGATCACCTTCCCGCCCCGCCTCTTGCCGATGGCCTCCCACGGCTGCACCTGTTGCGGACCTGCCTCACGTGCCGACACCGCCTCCGTCCCTGCCGCCAGCGACTCGTCAGCAGGAGGGTCCTCCCTTAGCTACCAGATCACCGGCCTGACCTGCGGGCATTGCGCGAAAAGCGTGACCCAGGCCCTTCAGGGCCTCCCCCAGGTCGACGACGTCCAGATTGATCTCGCTGCTGGTGGTGTTTCCACCGTCACGGTCACCGGTGTCGTACCTCCGGAGATGGTTCGCCGGGCCATCGAAGAGGCCGGCTACACCGTCTTATCCTGATCGGTTTTACCCATCATCTCGACCCCGACCGGGTTGAGCGGAAAGGAACGTCATGAGCACTCTCCACCATTCCGGCGATCACCATGGTGATCACCCCGCTCCGGAAACAGACCACACCCCCCACCCGGATCATGCCAGCCACGAACACCACGCAGACGCCGACACCCACGGCCAGGCGATGCCCCACGATCACCCGCACTCCGCCATGGACGAAGACCACCACGTTCATGGTCACGGCGAACACGCCGGACACAGCACCGCAATGTTTCGGGACCGCTTCTGGTGGTCGCTGATTCTGTCCATTCCCGTCGTTATTTTCAGCCCCATGGTCGCCCAGCTGCTCGGCTACCACCTCCCGGCATTCCCCGGATCCACCTGGATCCCCCCGGTGCTGGGCACGATCATCTTCGTCTACGGCGGAACGCCTTTCCTCAAGGGCGGATGGAACGAACTGAAATCCCGCCAACCCGGGATGATGCTCCTGATCGCCATGGCCATCACCGTGGCGTTTGTCGCCTCCTGGGTCACCACTCTGGGGCTGGGCGGTTTTGACCTGGACTTCTGGTGGGAGCTGGCCCTGCTGGTGACCATCATGCTGCTGGGCCACTGGCTGGAGATGCGTGCTCTCGGGGCTGCGTCCTCCGCGCTTGACGCGCTGGCTGCCCTGCTGCCGGATGAGGCCGAGAAAGTCATCGACGGGACCACCCGCACCGTGGCCATCTCCGAGCTGGTCGTCGACGACGTCGTGCTGGTGAGGGCCGGTGCCCGGGTGCCGGCCGACGGAACCATCATCGACGGAGCCGCCGAATTCGATGAGGCGATGATCACCGGCGAATCCCGTCCCGTCTTCCGCGACACCGGTGACAAGGTGGTCGCCGGTACCGTGGCTACCGACAACACCGTCCGCATCCGGGTGGAGGCTACCGGCGGGGACACCGCCCTGGCCGGGATCCAACGCATGGTTGCCGACGCCCAAGAGTCCTCCTCCCGGGCCCAGGCCCTGGCGGATAGGGCGGCAGCGTTGTTGTTCTGGTTCGCGCTGATCTCCGCTCTGATCACCGCGGTGGTGTGGACCATCATCGGCAGCCCGGACGATGCCGTGGTGCGCACGGTCACGGTGCTGGTCATCGCCTGCCCGCACGCCCTGGGCCTGGCGATTCCGCTGGTCATTGCGATCTCCAGCGAGCGGGCCGCGAAATCCGGGGTGCTCATCAAGGACCGGATGGCGCTCGAGCGGATGCGCACCATCGACGTGGTGCTCTTCGACAAAACCGGCACCCTGACCGAGGGTGCGCACGCGGTCACCGGTGTCGCAGCAGCTGTCGGCGTCACCGAGGGCGAGCTGCTGGCCCTGGCTTCCGCCGCGGAGGCCGACAGTGAGCACCCCGTGGCCCGCGCCATCGTGGCGGCCGCGGCCGCCCATCCCGAGGCCTCCCGTCGGCAAATGCGTGCAACTGGTTTCAGCGCCGCCTCCGGCCGGGGGGTCCGGGCCACTGTCGATGGCGCTGAGATCCTCGTGGGCGGGCCGAACATGCTGCGCGAGTTCAACCTCACCACCCCGGCCGAGCTCACCGACACCACCAGCGCCTGGACCGGGCGTGGGGCCGGTGTGCTCCATATTGTCCGTGACGGTCAGATTATCGGTGCGGTGGCCGTCGAGGACAAGATCCGCCCCGAATCCCGAGCTGCCGTGAAAGCCCTGCAGGACCGCGGGGTGAAGGTCGCGATGATCACCGGTGACGCGCAGCAGGTGGCTCAGGCGGTTGGCCAGGACCTGGGGATCGATGAGGTCTTCGCCGAGGTCCTGCCCCAGGACAAAGACACCAAGGTCATGCAGCTGCAGGACCGGGGTTTGAGCGTGGCCATGGTCGGTGACGGTGTCAATGACGCCCCCGCTCTGACCCGCGCGGAGGTCGGTATCGCCATCGGTGCCGGCACGGATGTGGCCATGGAATCTGCCGGGGTGGTCCTAGCCAGTGATGACCCGCGGGCAGTGCTGTCGATGATTGAGCTGTCCCAGGCCAGCTACCGCAAGATGATCCAGAACCTGGTCTGGGCCTCTGGCTACAACATCCTCGCCGTGCCGCTGGCCGCCGGAGTGCTCGCCTCGATCGGGTTCGTGCTGTCCCCGGCCGTGGGCGCGATCTTGATGTCTGCCTCGACCATAGTGGTGGCCCTGAACGCCCAGCTGTTGCGCCGGATTGATCTGGACCCGGCCCACCTGGCTCCCACCAGTCCGAAGGAGTAACACACCACGCCTACTCCGAAATCCACCGCCGTCCACTGATCCATCACTTCTCTCCACTGACCCTGAACGGGCTTCACCATAAAGCGCACCCTTGTTCTTTCCGCTCTCGCCGTAGCCTCCACCCTGGCGCTGGCCGCCTGCGGTGAGGCCACCGACTCAGGCAACACCGACGCCACCACCTCGGCCACCAGCACTGCGACGACTACCGCTGAGACGACCGAGACCACCAGGGCGGCGACTGAGGAGGACGGGGAGATTTCCGCCGATCACAACGACGCGGACATCATGTTTGCCCAGATGATGATCCCCCGTCACAAGCAGGCCGTGGAAATGGGTGAGATGCTCCTGGCCAAGGAGGGCATCCCCGCCCAGGTCGTGGAGTTTGCCCAGGGGGTTATTGACGCCCAGGGACCGGAGATTGACCGGATGAACGCCATGCTCGAGGCCTGGGGCCAGCAGCCGGTCACCGACTCTGGGGGGCATGGGGACCATGGATGAGATAGGTGGAATGGATCACGGCTAGATGGGTGGCATGAGCGGGATGATGAGCCAGGAGGACATGACAGCCCTTGAGGAAGCCCAGGGCACCGGCGCCGCCCGCCTTTACCTGGAGCAGATGACCGCCCACCACGAAGGTGCGGTCGACATGGCCCGTGACGAGGTTGCTGACGGCCAGAATTCCCATGCAATCACCCTGGCCGAACAAATTATCAACGACCAGGAGGCCGAGATCGCCCAGATGCAGCAAATGCTCACTGACCTATGACAGGTCCCCGTCTTTTTCTGATCCCGAGGACAGGAATCTGAAAAAGAGGGATAACCGTGACGATTGCCACCTGCTGCGGGCGATGGGTCGTTGTCACCGCAGCAGGTGCACCGGGGTGGATGTTTCTACTCCTTCTGGTCGCACCACTGAGGAAAGGGGGAAAGCCCCTGTGTCCAGACCCTTGGAGGACTACGCATTATTGTCCGATACTCACACGGCCGCCCTGGTCTGCCGGCAGGGCAGCATTAATGTTGGGGTGTCCCCCGAGTAGTGGACACGGCGTTGGTGTCAGTTAGGCAACGAGGCCTACGGTAGCAGCCGTCGTCGCGGTCTCGAAGGTTGTACTGCGATCCTAGCTATCGCTTTTTACTTCTTGTATCTACTCAATCTCTAGCAGCTTCTACTGTATGTCCATAGGGTAAAGGGTATTTAGCAACGACACGTCGTGGAGTTCAAGTTCAACGTTTAACGCGGGCAGCCGCCGCCGGATTCTCGGTGGCGATTCCGGCCCGAACCTCGGGGACATTCTCGCGCTTCCTCATCTACGTGAGCTCCGCGATTCCGGCCAGCTCACCGCTGCCCCCATCTTCGATAGTTTGAGCGAGCTCGACCACGACCATCTGATCTGGTGCACTGGTTTCCGTCCGGCCCTCGGCCCATTCCGCCATCTCATGCGCGGCCGCGAAACCGCGGTGAAGAATCTCCATCTAGTTGGTTACGGCAACTGGACCGGCGACGGCTCGGCAACCCTGATGGGTGTCGGGCCCTTTGCCAAATACACTGCCCAGGTAGTCGCGGGTCGTGTCGATGAAGCTCGGCATCAAAAGTTTTGAGGCGACGCTTGGTCCCTGAGCAGCTCGATCCTTCCAAGATCCGCACTGGAGAGTCAGCGCGCTGGGCGAAGGTATGTCTCAGCGTTTCGCTCGTGCAGCCCGCAGGCCGTTCAAGATCACGATGACTTCGGCGACTTCGTGTACCAACACGACGGCGGCCAGGCCCAGCACACCGCTGATCGCCAGTGGCATCAACACGATGATGATGGCCAGAGACAGCACGATGTTTTGGTTGATGATCCTGCTGCCTCGGCGGGCGTGCTGCAGCGCCTGCGGGATCAGTCGGAGGTCGTGGCCAGTGAAGGCGACATCAGCGGACTCGATCGCGGCGTCAGAGCCGGTTGCTCCCATCGCAATGCCCACCGTTGCGCCCGCCAGTGCCGGCGCGTCGTTGATGCCGTCGCCGATCATCGCCGTCGGCGTCTTGGAGGAGAGTTCGGCGACGATGCTTGCCTTGTCCTCCGGTCGCAGCTCGGCGCGCACGTCGTCGATTCCGGCGATTTCAGCCAGCGCCCGGGCGGTGCGAGTGTTATCGCCGGTGAGCATGCTCACTTCCACGGCGTTGTCGTGCAGGGACTGCACGGCATCGGGCACCTCGGGCCGCAACTCGTCGCGCACCCCGATTGCCCCGGCGATAGCGTCATCGACGGTGACTAGTACGCAGGTCTGGCCTTCGGACTCCATGCGCTCAACGTCCGCCTTCAGTGGCCCGGCGTCGATCCATCGGGGGCTGCCCACCAGCACCCGTCGGCCTTCGACGGTGCCGCCGATGCCATGACCGGCTTCCTCGCTGATATCCAAGGCGGTGGGAGCTTCGGGCTCCGCTGCCACAATCGCCGCGGCGAGGGGGTGCGTCGATTGCTGCTCAACCGCCGCCGCGAAGGAAAGCACCTGCGCCCGATCGAATCCTTCTGCCGGGACCACTCCGGTAACCTCGGGCTGGTTGCGGGTAAGGGTTCCGGTCTTGTCCACCGCTAGGTGACGGATGCTGCCGAGTCGCTCGAACGCTGCGCCGGACTTGATGACTACTCCGAACTGGCTGGCCGCGCCGATCGCGGCCACGACCGTCAGCGGCACGGAGATTGCCAGCGCGCACGGCGACGCTGCGACCAGGACCACCAGCGCACGGGTGATCCACGTCTCGGGGTCGCCCAGCAGCGAGCCGATCACGCCGACCAGCACCGCCAGGATCATCACCCCGGGCACTAGGGGTTGGGCAATTCGGTCGGCGATCCGGGCGCGGTCACCCTTCTCCGCCTGCGCCTGCTCGACGAGGTCGACGAGTGTGGTCAGCGAGTTGTCCGTTCCAGCTGCGGTCGTCTCGACCTCCAGCACACCGGCGGAGTTGATCGCTCCCGCGGGTACCTCGTCGCCGGGCGCAACCTCCTCCGGAATGGATTCTCCGGTGATCGCTGAGGTGTCAAGGCTGGAGCGTCCGGACCGAATGATGCCGTCCGTGGCGATCCGCTCCCCGGGGCGTACGACCATTAGCTCGCCAACCTCAAGGTCCTTCGCAGCGACCTCGGCCGTCGTACCGTCGCGCAGCACGGTCGCGGTTTGCGGTACCAGCTTCAACAGTGCCCGCAGTCCGCCCTGGGCCCGGTCCATCGCCTTGTCTTCCAGTGCCTCGGCGATCGAGTACAGGAACGCTAGCGCCGCGGCCTCTCCGACGTAACCGAGGATTACCGCGCCGACCGCGCTAATCGTCATCAGCAAACCAATGCCGAGCTTGCGCTTCGTGGCAAGGTTCCGGATAGCGCCGGGCGCGAACGTATACGCCCCTAGCAGCAGGCCGACCCAGAACAGTACTGTCGCGGGTGTCTCTAGCCCGGACCAGCCCAGCGCCAGACCTATGCAGAGGGCTACGCCGGAGAAGATTGGCAGTAGCAACTCGGGGTCCTTCCACCATGGCCGATCGAGATCTTCGATCTCCGTGGCTGGTTCGTGTTCACATCCACATGCTGAACTCATGCGTCCGCTCCTTTTCCGTCGCAGCCAGGCACCGAGCACTCCGGGTCGATGCACGGGGCGTTTTCGTCGACAGCCAACGTCGCGTTCACTAGCGCGTTGAGCGCTGTCGCGAGGTGCGGATCGGCGATTTCGTAGCGTGTCTTGCGGCCCTCCGGCTCGGCGACGACGATGCCGCAGTCACGCAAGCAGGTCAGGTGGTTCGAGACGTTCGAGCGGGTCAGGTCCAGGTCGCGCGAAAGCACGGCTGGGTAGCTCGGGCCGTCGAGTAGGGTCAGCAGGATTCTGGAGCGCGTCGGATCCGCCATGGCCCGGCCGAGCCGGTTCATGACGTCGAGGCGTGAAGCAATAGTCAGCATGGGGTGAACTATACAGCAATTACTGAACTATTCAACACGCGCTGAACTGAGATTGAAGCGAAGAGCTTGCGGCCTGCAGGAATTATTCGATGGGATAGCCGGTAACTGGGCCTTCGTGATTCGGCTGCCAACCCAACGCGGGAGCGACGTGGGCGGCGAGGTTCTCCAGAATCTTCACGTTGACGTCCACGCCATCCCGCAAAACCTTTACGTGTTTCCACGCGCCCATATGTTCTCTGTGTACTGACGTAATTACTGTTTTCTGATTGTTGCAGGCTAACGAGAAAGTAACTTTGCAACTACATACCGTCGAGTTTAAGTTCAACATCTAGGTCCGTGACAAGTCGGTAGCACGTTTTTCGATTCGACGCTTTGGGGCACTACCGGGGTTCCCGGTGGTCTTCTTGGGTTGTGCGGTTCAGATTTCCTAACCTAAAACTCGTTTGAGCGTGCTATCCGCTGGTGTGCCGCCGATGCTGCTGCTCATAAGGGGCGGGCGCTCCATGAATACAAGGCGTAGGTCGCGCCTGAGGTCAGGCCGAGGCGGATGCCGTGGCTGACTGGGGCGTAGTCCGAGCATCCGCACCCCGGCCTTTGGTGTATGCGCTAGCCCCGCTCGGGGTAGCGCACGAGGAGATCGTTGCCGATGACTGCGCCGTCGTTGAGCGTTGCCTCGCTCACCTTCGCCCCGGCTGCACCCAGGCCCATAATGTGGCCAACCTCGTCACCGTGGGCGATGAGGTGGTCGGCGATGATACGCCGGTGGCACCGCCACCACACTGCCTCGGAGCACATGATTACGGTGGGGGTTTCGGCGGCGTTTGCCCGTAGCTGCGAGAGCGCGTCCGAGAACTCCTCGCCCAGCGCATGGTCGGCGTAATTGTGGAAACTGCGGTTACGCCAGTTGCCGTTAACCTCAAACGGCACCGAGTGAGACACGTTGCGCCGTCCGGTTAGGCCCTCGCTTCTGCTGTAAGTGATGCCACATGAGGGAAGGTGTTCGGCAAGGTGGTCGCCGTTGAACCACGGGTACTTCCTGGACCCGGGCAGCTTGCGCACATCCACGATGGATGCCACACCGGCAGCCTTGATCATTTCAGCGAAGTCCTCGAACTCGAGGTTGGAGTGGCCCACGGTGAAAATGCGCATGTCGCCAATGCTACGCGCCCAGCGGGTACCCCCACATCGGCGTCCAGATATCGTGCATCGGTAGGTGGTCGGACCGGTAGAACGGGGGGGGTAGGCAGGACGTTTAATGCATTCGCGCCCGCCTTTGCGCGGCATCAATCCTATTCACGGCCGAGCGTTCCGCACGGACCGTTCGTTTAAGTTTCAACGGGTCGCTTGGGGCGACAGCGGAAGCCTGAATTAACCGTATATGGGGCGAATCCCATGTATGTCTTGTTAAAGGACGCTGCTGCACGAGGAACGGGGGCTGAGGTTACCTGGTGTGCACTCTAGCTTTGCCACACATAGCCGGGTGTGGTGGTTTTTAGCTGCTATTCACGAATGAGAAGGTGACTTTGCAACGACACGTCGTGGAGTTCAAGTTTAACGTTGAGCGTTATTGATGCTTCGCGTTATGGCGGTCGCGTGAGTCGTCACCTTAGAAGGCGGCCTCACGACTACAGGCTCGACAGCGCTACTCGTCATGCTGATTTCTTTGCGATGCCGCGGGTGCGCCATCAGACTCTTCATGCTGAATGCGTGCGGCATGCAGTCGGGCGTGGGCGATGGCGTCGAGAGTGTTGTCGAAGACGTGATTCTCGTGCGCAAGTTGGTCGAATACGCCGAGTTCGCGCAACGCCGGAATATGTTCGGGCTTCGTGGCTGCGAGCAAGACCCTGGTACCGTGGCGTTCGAGGCGCCCAATCGTGTCGGCGAGCATCTGGGCGCCGGTGGCGTCGATCGTCGTAACGTAGCGCATGCGGAGCACGACAACCTTGACCGACGAGACATCAGCGAGCTCGAGGAGGAAATCGTGCGCTGCACCAAAGAAGAGGGGGCCTTCCATACGGAAGGCGGCGATGTGCTCGTCGAGAAGCTCACGCTCCTTGTCGCGGTGGTCTCCCTCGTCTAGCGGGGCGGCTTCCAGCACCGCCGTGCGGGCGGTATCGCGCAGTGCGAAGAAGCCCGCCATAACAAGGCCGATGAGTACGGCGACGACAAGGTCGAACACGACGGTGGCGGCAGCCGTGATGAGCAGGGTGGCCCCGTCGCCCTTGGTGGCGCGCATCACCGAGCGGAGGTTCCGCAGGTGGATCATCTGAATCGCTGTGGCGATGAGCACGCCGGCGAGCGCGGCGAGAGGAATCTCGCCCACCCACCGGGCCGCGACGAGTACGGCGACGAGCAGGAGCAGCGAATGGAACACCGCTGCCAGGCGTGTGCCTGCGCCTGCCCGCACATTGACGGCAGTTCGGGCGATCGCGGCGGTCGCGGGAATCCCGCCGAACAGGGGCGCGACGACGTTGGCCACGCCCTGTCCGAAGAGCTCGCGGTCGGGATCGTGCCGGTCGCCAACAGTCATTGCGTCGGCAACCGTCGCAGATAGTAACGATTCCAACGCGCCGAGAGCTGCGACGGCGACTGCTGCCAACAGAAGCGAATCCAGGTGCTCCCACGGGATCTGTGGCCAGCGCGGAGCAGGCAACGTCGACGGGATGTAGCCGATTGTCTTCAGGCCGCTGTCTGCCAGCATGTTGATGGCCGTCGCGGCAGCTACCAACACCAGCGCCGCGGGGAAGCCGCTACGAACGCGCGCAGCAAGCACGATTCCAGCCGCCACTGCAATGGTCAGCACGGGCGCCTGCCATGCCGGAGCGTCCAACTAAGCTTTGATCGAGCCCCACGCCAACCCGAGGACTTTCTCGCCGTCCACGTCAACACCAAGTGCTGCGGGCAGCTGTTGGAGGCCGATGATTAACGCAATACCGGCGGTGAAACCTTCGACGACAGGTAGTGGCATGTACTTCATCGCGCGGCCAGCGCCGGTGAACGCCAACAAGAGCAGCATGAGCCCTGCCAGCACGCCGACGACGAGTACCCCATCGGCACCATGGTTGGCCACGATGGGGATTAACACGACGGTCATTGCGCCGGTCGGGCCGCTTACCTGGACATTGCTACCGCCGAAGATCGCGGCCAGGATGCCCGCGACGATGGCCGTCGTAATTCCGGCCGCCGCACCGACACCGGACGCTACGCCGAAGCCGAGCCCGAGGGGGAGTGCGACGAGGGCCACCATGAGGCCTGCCGATAGGTCGCGCCCGATTGTCGCGCGGGACCAGTCCGAGCGGCGCGGTGCGAAACGCAGGGCACGCGGCCGGATGTCCATCCTAGAGACAGCGCGTGGGTGGGGCATGCTCTTTTCTTGCTCCTTCAAGGCTCAATGACACTCAAAGGATACACACGGTGCAATCCTCCGACGGTCACATTCCCGGTTCTGGCCGAGGCCTTATGTCGACGGAATAAAACTTCCTGACCTGGCGAGTGTTCCCTGGAGCGTTGTCGCGGTGCTTGGAATGACGCGTATGAGCCGGTGTCCGAAGAGCAGATAGCCCAGGAGAATCGGTACCAGTGCCATACAGAGCGCGACACCACTGCTCATGGGACGGCCCGACGGCGGGCTGGGGGGGGCGAGGGCCGGCTACCGGATCCGGGCTTTCGCGGCGACGAGCAGCAGGGTGGCATGGTCGACTTCGCCGTTTTTGATCTCGCGATTGAGCTTGTGTAGCACCACAGGGCAGCGCAGGCAGCGGATGCCGGATTTACAGCACTTCTTCTTCGGCGTCATCGCAGCCAGTTTAAAGGGGTCCTTGCCGGCGAGCTTTTTCGCGGCTTTGGCCTCGGCCTTCGAGTATTCGGGCAGACGTAGCGAGGTCGTTGCCGCAGCCTTTTTCTTGGCTTTGGCGGAGTCCTTCTTCTTGCCCTTGTGGCCTTTCTTGCCGTTGGCCATGCGCGTTCCCTTCGTCGCGAATTTTCCCGAATTAGGTTAGCGTCACCTCATGCAATGTGGGGAGGCGTGGGTGCCTGGCGGGTGTAATTGGGTGTTGCTTGACGACGGCTTGCTTGTCGGCCAGTGTCGCAGCGGTAATTGACGGCCAAAGGACGCAAAATCGACCAAAACGACTCAGATCTGTTCGCTGTGACCTGCGGAAATGGCGAGCGGTAGTGAGTTGTGTCGGCGACGGGCGCTCCTCGGCGTGCAGGAGTTCATTGTGCGACAGATTGGACAGCAACAAGCCCGCTAGGAGATTGCGAAGCCAGATGCTGGTCCTGGCTTTTCGACGGGCTCGCCAGCCTCGTCGACCATCCAGTCAATTTCCAGCTCCAGCTCGCGCTCAATACCAGCACGCTTTCGAGAGTCGACAACTTCCATCGTGGTATTAAACGATGTCGGCATGGTCATCGTCACCGCGGACTCGCCAGTGCCGAGAGTCATTTCCCCGGCACGGATGCGAGCTGCCAGCGTCTCCAATAAATCAGCGAGCTCATCGCGGCTGAAGCTTGCCTTGCTCTTCACCAACTTTTGATTCTTCGGAGGCGTAGTCTTTTTAGGTTTCGGTGCCATGTCTTTACTTACCTTTCCAGCCGTGTCGGGATTTGTGCAGCGTGGAGAATTGGCCGTCACTCCGCACTGTCTTTGAAGATGGTCTAGAGAGCTTTCAGGGCTCTTCCGTTTTTAGAGTGCGTTGATCTTCC
>NZ_KV797726.1:0-3480 GCF_001809455.1 Corynebacterium sp. HMSC074C11 | reverse complement strand
ACAGGTTGCTGCGTGCTGCAGGCGGGCTGCTGTGTGGTGGTTTGTTCTGTGGTGTGTGGGTGTTGTGTGAGAACTGGATAGTGGACGCGAGCATCTTGTTTTTCTGTAAGTTCGATTTTGTCAAGCAGTTTTTCTGTTTGTGATTGTTCTTGAGTATTTGTGTGTTGTGTTGTAAGGGCGCATGGTGGATGCCTTGGCATAGTAGGCCGATGAAGGACGTGAGAGGCTGCGATAGGCCTCGGGGAGTTGCCAACTAAGCGTTGATCCGAGGGTGTCCGAATGGGGAAACCTGGCCGTCGTTGTGGGCGGTCGCCGTTAGATGAATTCATAGTCTAATTGGTGGTTACGCGGGGAAGTGAAACATCTCAGTACCCGTAGGAGTAGAAAACAATTGTGATTCCGTTAGTAGTGGCGAACGAACGTGGATGAGGCTAAACCGCGTGCGTGTGATACCTGGCAGGGTTTGCGTGCGTGGGGTTGTGGGGATGCATTGTTGCAGGGTCTGCTAGTCCTGCGTTGCGTGTGTGTGGGTGTAGCGGAAGTGGATTGGAATGTCCTGCCGTAGACGGTGAGAGTCCGGTACGTGAAACACTCGCATCTGCAATTGGTGTGTTGCCCGAGTAGCAGCGGGCTCGTGGAATCTGCTGTGAATCTGCCGGGACCACCCGGTAAGCCTAAATACCTGCTTATGACCGATAGCGGATTAGTACCGTGAGGGAATGGTGAAAAGTACCCCGGGAGGGGAGTGAAATAGTACCTGAAACCATGTGCTTACAATCCGTCAGAGCCTCCGTGTGGGGTGATGGCGTGCCTTTTGAAGAATGAGCCTGCGAGTCAGCGGCATGTCGCGAGGTTAACCCGTTTGGTGGGGTAGTCGTAGCGAAAGCGAATACTAATTAGTGTGTTTTTAGTGGCATGTCCTGGACCCGAAGCGGGGTGATCTACCCATGGCCAGTGTGAAGCAGAGGTAAGACTCTGTGGAGGCGCGAACCCACTTAGGTTGAAAACTGAGGGGATGAGTTGTGGGTAGGGGTGAAAGGCCAATCAAACTCCGTGATAGCTGGTTCTCCCCGAAATGCATTTAGGTGCAGCGTCGTGTGTTTCCTCCTGGAGGTAGAGCTACTGGTTGGTTTAGCGGGACTATCATCTTAGCGACATCAGCCAAACTCCGAATGCCAGGTCAGGTGAGAGCACGGCAGTGAGACTGCGGGGGATAAGCTTCGTAGTCGAGAGGGAAACAGCCCAGATCGCCGGCTAAGGCCCCTAAGGGTGTGCTAAGTGGAAAAGGATGTGGGATCGCGAAGACAACCAGGAGGTTGGCTTAGAAGCAGCCATCCTTGAAAGAGTGCGTAATAGCTCACTGGTCGAGTGGTTCTGCGCCGACAATGTAGTGGGGCTCAAGTACACCGCCGAAGCCGCGGCAATCATCTTTTGTGGTGGTTGGGTAGGGGAGCGTCGCGTGACTGCTGTGAAGCGCTGGGGTAACCCTAGTGTGGAGTGTGCGCGAGTGAGAATGCAGGCATGAGTAGCGAATGAGGAGTGGAAAACTCCTCCGCCGAATGACTAAGGGTTCCTGGGCCAGGTTAATCCTCCCAGGGTGAGTCGGGGCCTAAGGCGAGGCCGACAGGCGTAGTCGATGGATAACGGGTTGATATTCCCGTACCCGTGTGTCCGCGCCCATGGTGAATCAGGGATACTAACCCACCTGAACACGCGCCGTTTACTAGCCTTTTGGGTTGGTTGGTGTGTGTGATGCTGGGGACCTGAACTGGTAGTAGCCAAGTGATGGGGTGACGCAGGAAGGTAGCCGTGCCACGTGATGGATATCGTGGTGTAAGCGTGTGGCCCGTGTTCTAGGTAAATCCGGAGCACATATAGGGTGAGGCGTGATGCGTACCCGTATTTGGGGAAGTTGGTGATCCTATGCTGCCGAGAAAAGCCTCTAGCGATGTGGATATACGGCCCGTACCCGAAACCGACACAGGTAGTCAGGTAGAGAATACTAAGGCGATCGGGAGAACTGTGGTTAAGGAACTCGGCAAAATGCCCCCGTAACTTCGGGAGAAGGGGGGCCATGACTGGTGACCGACGTGGTTGAGCTGGTTGTGGCCGCAGAGAATAGAGGGAAGCGACTGTTTACTAAAAACACAGGTCCGTGCGAAGACGTTTAAGTCGATGTATACGGACTGACGCCTGCCCGGTGCTGGAAGGTTAAGAGGACCTGTTAGATTCCTTGTGGGGTCGAAGCGGAGAATTTAAGCCCCAGTAAACGGCGGTGGTAACTATAACCATCCTAAGGTAGCGAAATTCCTTGTCGGGTAAGTTCCGACCTGCACGAATGGCGTAACGACTTCCCTGCTGTCTCAACCACAGACCCGGCGAAATTGCAGTACGAGTAAAGATGCTCGTTACGCGCGGCAGGACGAAAAGACCCCGGGACCTTCACTATAGCTTGGTATTGGTGTTCGGTTCGGTTTGTGTAGGATAGGTGGGAGACTGTGATGCCTCAACGCCAGTTGGGGTGGAGTCGTTGTTGAAATACCACTCTGATCGTATTGGACATCTCAACCTCGGCCCGTGATCCGGGTTAGGGACAGTGCCTGGTGGGTAGTTTAACTGGGGCGGTTGCCTCCCAAAGAGTAACGGAGGCGCCCAAAGGTTCCCTCAGCCTGGTTGGCAATCAGGTGTTGAGTGTAAGTGCACAAGGGAGCTTGACTGTGAGACTGACAGGTCGAGCAGGTAGGAAACTAGGGACTAGTGATCCGGCACCGGCTTGTGGAAGCGGTGTCGCTCAACGGATAAAAGGTACCCCGGGGATAACAGGCTGATCTTCCCCAAGAGTCCATATCGACGGGATGGTTTGGCACCTCGATGTCGGCTCGTCGCATCCTGGGGCTGGAGTAGGTCCCAAGGGTTGGGCTGTTCGCCCATTAAAGCGGCACGCGAGCTGGGTTTAGAACGTCGTGAGACAGTTCGGTCTCTATCCGCCGCGCGCGTAGAAACTTGAGGAAGGCTGTCCCTAGTACGAGAGGACCGGGATGGACGTACCTCTGGTGTGCCAGTTGTCCCGCCTGGGGCATGGCTGGTTGGCTACGTACGGAAGGGATAACCGCTGAAAGCATCTAAGCGGGAAGCCTGTTCCAAGATTAGGTTTCTTTTGAGGTCCCCTATAGATGATGGGGTTGATAGGCCGGATCTGGAAGCATCGTAAGGTGTGGAGGTGACCGGTACTAATAGACCAAACATTCAACACACAAGAGAGTGTGAAAAATTAGGGTTTTTGCTCGCGTCTACTGTTCAGTGTCTGGCATGACACCACCCACCCGAAGTTTTGTGGTGGGGTTGGTTGTTGCCTGGTTTTTGTCGGTGGTGTTAGCGGTGGGGTCACGCCCGGTCCCATTCCGAACCCGGAAGCTAAGTCCACCAGCGCCGATGGTACTGCACTCGGGAGGGTGTGGGAGAGTAGGTCGCCGCCGGCAT
>NZ_KV797725.1:0-63709 GCF_001809455.1 Corynebacterium sp. HMSC074C11 | reverse complement strand
AGATCAACGCACTCTAAAAACGGAAGAGCCCCTTTATGCCTCAGCGCATGCGTGTTGACGGCCCACAGTACGCCGTTGCCTCTGGCGTTGCCGGCGGCTTTATGAATACCTTGGCCGGCATCGCGGGCCCGGCCATTACCGTTTACGCGCAGGCCTCTCGTTGGCCAGCGCAGACGTTTGCGGCCACCTTGCAGCCGCTTTTCTTTGTCTCCGGCGCATTGTCCTTGCTGTTCAAGGAAATCAGCGCTGACGTCTCCGTCTTCTCCACCACGCCGGTTATACTCTGGCCGCTGTGTCTGGCTGCCATGGTGGTGGGTATATTTTTGGGCACTCGCGTTTCTCGGCGAGTGCCCATTGTGCAAGCCCGAAAGCTCGCGGTCATTCTGGCGACTACCGGCGCGGCAGTCACTATGCTTCGCGGAATCTCCGCAACTTTTGGCGCTTAGGCTTGCTGTTCCGCCTGCCAGCCTCCCCTGGCTGTTACTTCAACGGCTGTTACTTCAACAGCGAAGACAGGAAGTTGCGGGTGCGTTCGTGCTGTGGATTCCCCAGCACCTCATCCGGGGTGCCCTTTTCCACAACCACGCCGTCAGCCATGAACACAACCTGGTCGGCGACTTCGCGGGCAAAGCCCATCTCGTGCGTCACGACGACCATGGTCATACCCTTATCGGCCAGACCATGCATGACGTTGAGAACCTCACCGACGAGCTCCGGGTCAAGAGCGGAAGTCGGCTCATCGAAGAGCATTAGCTTCGGTTCCATGGCCAGTGCACGAGCAATGGCAACTCGCTGCTGCTGGCCGCCCGAGAGCTGAACAGGGTAGGCGTCGGCCTTGTGAGCCAGACCAACAGTCTCCAGCAGCTCCATGGCACGCTTTTCAGCCTGCTCCTGGGAGACACCCTTTACCAGCACTGGTGCCTCGGTGATATTTCCCAGCACCGTGCGGTGCGGGAACAGGTTGAAGTTCTGGAACACCATGCCAATATCGCGACGCTGACGGGCAGCTTCTGCGGCGGAGATTTCGTAGAGGCTACCGTTCTTTTCGCGGTAGCCAATCAGGGAACCATCGACGTAGAGACGGCCTGCATTGACCTTCTCCAGGTGGTTGATACAGCGCAGCAGTGTGGACTTGCCGGAGCCCGAAGGGCCAATGAGGCAGGTAACCGTACCGCGTGGAACCTCCAGGTCGATGCCCTTGAGGACCTCGAGACGGCCGAAGTTCTTCCGAACCCTTTGCGCCTCAACCATCAAATCTTTGGTAGTCATTTACTGCGGATCCTCTCGGTAGAAGTGCTCTTCGTCCTTATCGACAACGCGAGCATTTGCAAGCGGCACACCTTCGGCGTCGGCAAGCGCGGCCAGCTGGCGGGCGGTGAGCTGACGGGTAGCGCCGCGGGCGAAGTAGCGCTCAAGGTAGAACTGGCCGACCATCAGAATCGATGTGATGACCAAGTACCAGGTGGCGGCGACCAGCAGCATCGGCACCGGCAGGAATAGAGCATTGGCGATATCCGTGGAGCGGCCGTAGAGTTCCAGCGAGAACGGCACTGCGATGACCAGCGAAGTGGTCTTCAGCAGGGAAATGAACTCGTTGCCCGTCGGCGGGATGATGATGCGCATGGCCTGCGGCAGGATGGTGCGGCGGACGGTCTGCCACCAGCTCATACCCAATGCTTTCGATGCCTCGGTCTGCCCCTCTGGGACAGCCTGGATGCCGGCACGGACAATTTCAGCCATGTATGCGGACTCGTTCAAGCCGAGACCGACGAATGCCAGCACGAAGGTATTGGAGAGAATGGTGCTTAAATCAACCTCGGTAACGCCCAGGTCAATCGTCGAGTAGATAGTGCCGAGGAGACCCCAAAAGACCAGCTGCACGTAGACCGGCGTTCCTCGGAAAACCCACAGGTAGAACCAAGCAACTGTGGACAGAACGGGGTTTTCCGACATGCGGAGCACTGCGACGATGGCACCGCCGACGACACCGATGAGCATGGCCAAGACTGTCAGTGCAATGGTCCAGCCAGCGGCAGCGGCGATTCGTGTGTCGAACAGGTACTGGAAGTAAACATCCCAGTGGTAGGCCTCATTGCGGGCGGCACCGATGATGAACCACAGGAAGAGCACCAGCAGCACTGCTGCGGTAATCCAGCGCCCCGGGTGTGGCAGCGGTTTGGCCTTAATTTCTTCGTTGAGTTCCGCCTGTGTGGCCTCGTAGCGGGCGCCAGACGCAGATGAGTCGCTCACTTAAAGTTCCTCTCCGTTAATAGTGGCGCGTTCCAAAGCACCGTCTTCCAAACCCCATGTGGTCAGGATTTGCTTGTACTGGCCGTTGTCGATGAGGTACTGCAGTGCCTGCTGCAGCACTGGGCCGAGTTCTGAATCCTTCGGAATAGCGAAGCCGAACGGGGCACCATCGTAGATATCTCCGGCAAGTTCGAGTTTGCCCTCGGAGCGATTGACCGCGTAGGCACTGACTGGTGAGTCAGCGGCCAATGCATCAGCACGCCCCAGCACCACGGTGGTAGCGGCGGTACCAGCATCCTGGTAGGCCAACTTGTTAATTGGTGGCAACCCACGATCCAGACAATCCTGATTCTTTACCGGCAGGTCCTCCATGTCAGCGACGGTATTGCGCTGAACGGCGACAGTTTTGCCACAGTAGTTGTCGGAGCTGGCGTCGCTGCCCGGGCGACGTGCCCACTGCAGGCCGGTATCCAGATAGTCGACGAAGTCGTAAGTCTTGCGGCGCTCCTCGTTTGAGGTGAATCCGGATGCGCCAACATCGACTGCGCCGGCCGACAGGGCCGGCAGAATCAGTGCGAAATCCTGTTCTTGGATTTCAATCTTCAGGTCCAAGACACTGGCCATGGCTCGGATGAGATCGATGTCGAAGCCGATGATGGAACCGGCGGAATCCTTAAACTCTGCCGGGGCGAATGTTGGGTTGGTGCCGATGCGCAATACTTCGCGCTTACGAAGATCTGCTGGGACCTGTTTCGCCAGTTCGGGGACCGCTGCCGGTTTGATTTCTGACCAGCCCTCGGGGTTACCGCTTTCGTCATTGGTGACGCAGCCTGTAAGCCCTAAGAACAAGGTCGCAGTCAGCGTGGCAGCCGCCAATGCGATGGGTCTTTTCATATCTGAATATGTTACCTAGGCGCAGTAATACCTTAAATTCGGTACCCCTATTCAGCTGCGCTTCAGGCTGGTGTAGGAAAACCGCACACTTTTCAGGCTTCTGGGAGTGGGGAACTGCAGGTACTGGCTGCGAAACACTGAACAAGACTCGGGCCTGGACAAGGAACAAAACCTTATCCAGGCCCGATTTACAAGGGGACGCTGAGCATCGCCGGATTTCTAGTTTGCGTCAGCAGAAGCTAGCCCTGAGCCGGTGACATCGAGCGGCTCGACCGCGCCGGATGCCGGGTCACTCAGTGCGGCATCGCGGACCGCCTTCGCCACGGCTGGCATCACGCGCGGATCCAGGGCCGACGGAATAATGCGGTCGGCACTTAGGTCTTCGACGCCAACACCTGCAATCGCTTGGGTAGCAGCCAATTTCATAGCTTCGGTGATGCGCTTGGCACCTGCCTCCAGTGCGCCACGGAACAGACCCGGGAAGGCCAGCACATTATTAATCTGGTTCGGGTGATCCGAGCGGCCGGTGGCCACCACTGCGCCGTACTTGCGAGCGATTTCCATCGGGATTTCCGGAATCGGGTTGGCCAGCGAGAACAGAATCGGGTCAGCGGCCATCTGGCTAATCGCATCCTCGCCGATACGGCCGGCAGAGACGCCGATGAACACGTTAGCGTCGACAAGCGCATCGTTGATCGAACCGGTGATACCGCGCGGGTTAGTCATGCCGGCGACCCACTGCTTGATGTCACTCAGTGGCTCGCGGTCCGGATGGATGATGCCGCGCGAATCGACGACAACGATGTCGGACACGCCAGCGGACAGCAGCATCTTCGTCGCAGCGACACCAGCGGCACCAGCGCCGGAGATGACCACGCGGAGATCCTGGAAGCTGCGGCCGGTCAGCTTGCAGGCGTTGATTAGGCCGGCGGCGATGACAATGGCGGTACCGTGCTGGTCGTCGTGGAAGATTGGGATGTCGAGCTCTTGGTCGAGACGCTGCTCAATCTCGAAGCAGCGAGGCGCGGAGATGTCTTCGAGGTTCACCCCGCCAAACGACGGTGCCAGCGCCTTGACCGTCTGGATGATTTCCTCCGTGTCGAGGGTATCCAGGACGATTGGCACCGCAGAGATACCGGCGAACTGCTCGAAGAGCTGGGCCTTTCCTTCCATAACTGGCAGTGCAGCCTTGGGTCCGATGTCGCCGAGGCCAAGGACTGCGGTGCCGTCGGAGATCACCGCGACGTTCTGGCCGGTCCAGGTGTAGGTGCGGGCCAGGGCCGGATCTTCGTGGATGGCCTCACAGACACGGGCGACACCTGGGGTATAGCCGATGGAGAGGTCGCGAATCGTCTCGAGCTTCATGGTCGAGTGCGAGCGGAGCTTACCGCCACGGTGCGCCTCGAAGATTTCCGCATCGGTGATGGTCGACGGATCTGTGGGGGCGGTGTCTTCTGGCACGGCGTGAAGCGGCGTCTTAGGGGAGTTCGCGTTCGCAGTGTGGTCGGAGGAGCTAGAGGAAGAATTCGCAGCAGGCATGATGACAGTCCAAAACGTGTTGAGTACTGAGTACTTTGTACTTTGAGAAAACTCGACCGCGGCGAGAGCTGCTGGTGGGCAGCACGCAAAGCCGGGAGCAAAAGCTGGCGAGTGATACGTAGTGGTGTGTGTAAAACTGAACCAGTCTTGCTATACGGGATTGGTATCTCATTATATGGACGGTGGGGTGGAAAATAAAATCTTTGCGGTTGGGGGAGCGGGGGCGGAACCTTGCTGCTGAAGCTCAGTTTGCGTCACCTCGCGCCCTATAATCAGAATTCAATCGATTGAAAGGCCCATTTCGTCCCATGCAAGATCAGACCAAGCTCATCCACGCCGGCTACGTCCCAGGTAATAAAGACCCACGTCAGGTGCCGATCATTCAGTCAACGACCTACACGTTCGACTCTTCCGACGACATCGCTGCGGTCTTCGACGAGCCAACTCACGCACTGATTTACTCCCGCTTCGCCAATCCAACGGTTATGGCCGTCGAAGAGAAAATCGCCGACCTTGAGGGTGGCGCCGCAGCAATGGCTACTACCTCCGGCCAGGCGGCAACTGCACTCGCAATCATGAACCTTTGCTCCGCGGGCGACTCGTTTGTCACCTCATCTGAGATTTACGGCGGTACCTCCAACCTCTTCGCTACCACGCTGAAACGCTTCGGTATCGAGGCAATCTTCGTCGATCAGAATGCCTCCGAAGAGGAAATCGCCGCGGCATTCAAGCCGAACACCAAGGCGCTATTTGGTGAAATCATTGCCAACCCGGCGATGAGTGTGCTCGATGTCGAGAAGTTCGCCCGCATCGCCCACGGCCAGGGGGTACCGCTGATTGTCGACAGTACCTTCGCCACCCCGATCCTGTGTAAGCCCATCGAACACGGCGCAGACATCGTCGTCCACTCCACTTCTAAGTACATGGACGGCCACGCAATCCAGGTCGGCGGCGTCATAGTCGACTCTGGCAAGTTTGACTTCACCAACGGCAAGTTCCCCGGCTTTACTGAGCCCGATGAGTCCTACCACGGCGTCGTCTACACCAAGGACTACGCCGTCGCGCCGTTTGTCATTAAGGCGCGCATGCAGCTACAGCGCGACTTTGGCGCGTACCCATCTGCTCACTCCGCCTTCATGCTGAACCAGTCGCTCGAGAGTCTCGATGTCCGCATGCGTCGTCACTGTGAGAATGCGCTGAAGGTCGCCGAATATCTCGAATCACGCACGGATTTGCTTAACGACGTTCGTTACCCCGGCCTGAAATCTTCCCCATACTACGAGCTTGCTCAGAAGTACCTCGACGGAGCTTCCGGTGTGGTCACGATTGACCTCAAGGGCGGCCGTGAAGCTGGCACGACCTTCATGGATGCGCTGCAGCTGGTGACCCGTCAGGTGCACGTGGCCGACTCCCGTTCCTGCGTGCTGCACCCGGCTTCCACCACGCACCGCCAGGTTCCGGATGAGCAGCTGCCGGCGGTGGGAATTACCCCTGGTCTTGTTCGACTGTCCATTGGTTTGGAAAACGTTGACGATATTATTGCCGATATTGAGCAAGCGCTGGCCAAGGTTGAAAGCTAGTTTGTCGAGAGTTTAGCCAGGTCCATGCCCTGTTTTTGTGGGCAAAGCCTGGTTTTTTCTTACCTTAATCGGCGTCTTATGGTTCGTGAATCGAAAATTTTTGTGTAGTGCGGAAGATTGAATCCAGGGTTCCTGAGATAGTTCCAACTGACGACAGAGAGCTGTTCGTTTATTGCAACTTCTACACAGGAGGCTTCTTACGATGTCCGATTCCACTTTCCCTCAGAACCCGCAGTGCCCACAGGGGCCGTATGGCCCCGAGGGGTCGTATGGCTCCCAGGATTCGCTGGGGCAGCAGTCCTACCAGCACAACTCGCAGGATCCGCTCGGCCAACAGTCCTACCAGCACAACCCGCAGGATCCGCTCGGCCAACAGTCCTACCCGCAGGGGTAGTCGGCAGCTGGGCAGATGGCTCAGGCTCCGAAAGAAAAGAAGAAGGGTGGCTGCTTCAAGTGGGGTGGTATCGCCGCGGGTGCTGTTGTGGTCCTAGCCGTGGCGGCCAGCTTGACCGGTGGCGGCGATGCTGATTCGGGCTCCGATTCTGAAGCTGCGTCTCTCTTTGATTCGGACACTGCAGTTGCGGCTGATTCTGGCTCTGTTGAGAATGCCGATTTCGCTGAGAACCCTGGGGCTGCTCTAGAGGAGCAGCAGGGCCAGGCGGAGGAGCAGGAAAAACAGGAAAAGCAGGAAGAGAAGGCTCCGACCGAGTACAAGAATGCTCTCCGCAAGGCCAAGAGTTACTCGGATTTGATGCACATGTCCAAGGCCGGCATCTATGACCAGCTGACCTCGGAGTATGGCGAGAAGTTCTCGCCGGAGGCTGCCCAGTATGCAATGGACAACCTTGAAGTGGACTGGAATAAGAATGCACTGGAAAAGGCGCGCTCTTACCAGGATTCGATGGCAATGTCCCCGGATGCGATTTACGAGCAGCTGACGTCGGAATATGGCGAGCAGTTTACCCCGGAGGAAGCTCAGTACGCGGCGGATAACCTGTAGCAGCGGGTTTCGTTTGTTGATGACGCCAATTGGCCAGAGCCCCGTTTGGATGCATGCTGCAAAAGGACGGTTTCCGCTTCACCAGAATGCATTTGCTGCACACTGAACGGTTGCTGGTGAAGCGGAAACCGTCTTGACTGTTTTAATGCGTGACCTGGCAGTTGAGCGACTGTCGGCAGCAAAACTTCGGCGCGGTGCAGATTGTGCCGAGAAAAATGTGGATTAGATGGCTGATTATGCATATTTCTCTAATGGTTCGTGGATGATTGGTGCTGCTGAAGGCGAGCCTTAGGGGAGTCCTACGTACTTTGTGGCAATAGACGAAAGGATTATCGAAAAGTCACATCGCGAATTAAAAGTGATAATTCGGTTTGCATACAATGCTGTAGAGATTGCTTTGTAGGTTAGTTCCTGCATATTGATCCAAAGAATCAATACCATCGGCAAATGGGTATCACGATAATTGTCAGCGTGTCGGCACCGATCTTTGTGGAGAACGAAATCGTCTTGTCCGTACCATCAGCACATCCTGAAGAATTTAAGCAGGCGGTGATGACCACGTTCCGCGTGGTGAAGGTTACGTGCACAAATGATATCAACGTGCCGACCATATCAGATTCGGCTGGACCTGCTGAAGACTGGGCAGGCTGCAAATAATAGGGCAGCCATCCGGCTACCCCGGCAGTCGAATGGCTGGAGACATAGTGTTTTAATGCGTTAACTTATTTGTGTACCTGGATTGTCTATAGGTCGTCCGAAGGGGTTCTTTATGCAAAAGAAGATTCGAAGTCTTTTCAACAGGTTGTTGGCCGGGATTGGGATAGCATCTCTATGTCTGGTGCAGTTACCCTCACCTGCACATGCTGAAAGTATTGAAGAACTCGCTAAGCAAGGAGTTCTCGAATGGCGAATTAAGCCAGATATTCCCAACGAGAATCCGTTGAACTCTGTACCCATGTCGTGGAACCCCGATTCGGGGCTTCCGCCATTTGCAGCGTGCGGTCCAGCAACTGACACATTAAAAACGGTAGCAAGCTGGAAGTATGTTGATTTAGGAACGCCGCAAGACTTCATGCACGCAAATGAAATTACATTGCGCTGTGGAGATGCTCATCACGGATTAAAGCACATCCGACAGAATCATCCTGAATGGTCAACGCTCGCAGACATTGAAGGAAAGGACGGGGATTCACTAATCCGGATTGCGATTGATGCTGCACTGGAGAACACTACGTGGTCAAAGAGAGTTGAACCTTCAAGTCAGAATCGTGATGGTAAGTTTTGCGCGTCCGCTCAGATTTACTTAGTTGATAAAGTCCGAGGGATAATTGTAAAGACACTTGAACCATCAATCTTTGTCGCTGAACATAGCCACCACGTTATTACTGCCTACCCCACCAATACGTCGAGGTGTAAATAGTATGGGGTTTGCACAAAAATTTATCGGTGCTCTTGAGGCAGACACCCATGTCGATGCTGACCATGCTGCTTTTATCGGATCTGACGGCGATGCTGTTTTGATTCGATACCGGGGCCGGGATTTGCAGTGGCAGATTCCTGTGCGAATCAATGAACCCGGTTGGCAGAAAATGGACTATATTACAAGCAGCTTTGATGGTGTAGATTTTGGTCTCTTCTTAGATGAGGAGCTTTATAAACTGAACGAAAAGGAGTGGATTAAACCGGAGTTGCACCTTAGTGATGACACAGGGAAGTGGCATTTGGTAGAAACAGCTAAGACCTTTACCTAGTCTGGGCAGTCTTCACCGTAGTAATCACTAACTCCAATCATCAATCCCGTCACATTGGTGAATTGCTCCCCATTAGTTGGACTGAGAAATCAGTTACCGACTCGTGGGGAGTAGCTTTCATTGAGAGCACGAAGTTCGCTAAGTAAGCAGCAGCGTGAGCAGTTGGTTGAGCTTTTCGAGCAGGGCAACGAACTCGATTTAGTTGTCCAGCTGGCTCCGGCCAAGTCGACGAGTGGATATGACCTGAAAATTACGAGTGTCTTTTTCCGCACGAGGAGAACGCGTACGCGGAATTGACGAAGATGGAAACATACGGGAGGTGACTTTCAATGATGGGTATCGTTTCGTTGTGCCAGAGGATCGAGAAGGAGTCTAGCCCGCGGGTGCAGTTCGACCGGCTGCATGGAGCAGGTGGTGACTTGACCCTCGAAATCTTCCTCAATGATCTCGTCGAAGCCCGAGCTTATGTGCCTGAATCTCTCAAGCGTGAGTTCCTTATGACCTGGGCCGATGAGCCAATCATTTTCGATGCAATCCCGGGGGAAGAGGAAGAGGGCATTACTCACGATCTCGTTGTCGAGTTCGCTGCGATGGATCCGGTAATCGACCTCGGTCCGAACTGGGGCTAATCAGAATCACGCCCTAATCAGCCCGGCCGCCCCACTACGGGGCGCGCCGGGCTCCGTCATGGAAGGCCCCGCCCGTGGTGGGCAACCGGTTTCGAAAACCGGCATGGGGCGTCACGGCGTCGGGGTTCGATTCCTCGGGCATTGACCCCATTTCCCCCTGGCGGGCTCTGTGGGGTTTTGCGTACCCGAAGTGTTTTTCTCCCAGGAGGGGCAAAAAGATCTATGTCTACGAATGAAGCGGCCGCTGATGTACCGGCCTCCGATTCCACGTCAGATGCTCCGGTGCAGGCTGAACCTGCTCGCGAGAATCACGGCGCGGAAGAGAAGCAGGTAATGACCATCGAGGATTACAAGTCCGCGTTGGAAAAGGTTCGTCGTGAGGCAGCGAAGTATCGCACGGAAAACAAGGAGCTTCATCCACAGGTAAAGAAGGCCAGGGAAGCCGAACAGGTCAGTTGGGGCGAGCTGCTCAAGGTGCAAGAGCGCATGGCGGCATTGGAGGCGGAAAAGGCCGCAGACGTGGACGAACCCCGGTCACCACGATCAGCCCGAAGGCACCGGATCATCGCCCGGACCTGGTGCAGCGAAACTTTCGTGCACACGGACCGGGCAGGCTTTGGGCTGCCGATATTACTTACGTTCGCGCCCTGTCCGGATTCGTCTACACCGCGTTTGTCGTTGATGTCTTCAGCCGGAAAATTGTTGGTGTTGCTACTCGCTCGACGATTCGTACCGATGGAGGCCTTGGAGCATGCGTTAACGACTGCTGGGGCGGATTAATGGCAACCAGTTGATTCACCATAGTGATCGGAGCAGTCAGTACGTGTCATTGAAATATTCCACGGCTTTATCTGAGCCTGGAATCCGCCCGAGTGGGGGAACAGTCGGCGCTTCTTATGACAATGCTCTGGCCGAAACAGTCAATGGTTTCTACAAAGTGGAACTCATTCATGCCCAAGGCCGATGGACGGCGGTCGGAGAAGTCGAACTGGTCATCTTGCGGGGGGTGCATTGGTGGAATACCAAGCGCCTTCACGAAGCATTGGACTACGCTGCCCCACAAGAGATAGAAACTGAGTACTATCTCACCCAGCCGGTCAGTACAGGGCAGTAAAAGAAGCGGAACTAAACCCAGGACGCTTCGCACCGCAGCCGGACTTGGCGAGACTGACCGGGATTGTTGGGGATTCGCAGGCGCTACCGACGGCCCGGAACCCACCGAGCGAGGAATGAGTCAAGAATCTTTGCCCCGCTAGTTTGAGTTGTTCGGTTTTCCCGAACGGCTTGGCTGGCGGGGCGTTTTTCATGCCTACAAGGCGGGGCTAGGCAACGATACTGTTTTCGAAAAGTACGATTTCACAGCCGAACTCTTGAGTTCGGAAATCGTACTGCTTTACGGCGCAATTGCGTGGTGCGTTTGTGGCTCACTTTTGGCTCAAAATACCCGTGAAAGTGCGTGAAAGTGCGTGAAAAGGAGTGAAAGATAGTGAATACAAACCCAAGCAAAAACCCGCCCCCACCAGGCTAAACGCCAGATGAAAGCGGGTTTTAAAATCGTGCCCCCGGTGAGACTCGAACTCACACTGGACGGGTTTTGAATCCGTTGCCTCTGCCAATTGGGCTACAGGGGCGCAAAGCCGTCGATAAGCGAAAATGCTCTGTCGAAGCGACCTTGACTAGTTTAGTCCATCGACCCCGAATTAGAAAAACGGCGCTGCGCATAAGCGACGACACTGACGATTGCGGCGCCGAGAATGAACAGTCCGAGGGCGAGTCCCCAGTCGGAGCCGATGCCCTGGAGCTCGTTGTTCTCGGTCTGCCACGGCCAGAGCGCGCGCAGGGAACCGAGCATGAGTCCGGACATGGCGACCAGCGTGAGCGCCTGGTGTGTACTCAACAGCCATTCGAGGAGGCGGATGAACAGGACGATGCCGATCAGCGCGCCGACGAAGAAAGTGCCGATGTAGGCGATGTCACGGTCATGAATTGCGCCCATGGTCGGCGCGTAGAGTCCGATGACCAACAGGAAGAAAGAGCCAGAAACGCCCGGCAGCACTAGTGCACACACGGCAATCGAAGCGGCGATGAGCACGAGCCATAGAGGTGGCTGTGTCGGCGCAGCTTGGGGTAGCGAAGTCAGCGCGAACAGGGCGACGCTGAAAAACAGGAAGACTGCGATGGCCTTGCCGCGCATGCCCGGCTGACGCAGGGCACCCGGCTGCAGCTCGTTCAGCGGCATGGTGATTGAGGCGGCGATCATGCCCATGAACAGTGCTCGGGAAGCGACCGGCTGATTGGTGACGAAGTTCTCCATGACTCCTGCCATGGAGAAGACCACGGCAACCATGCCGATAGCCACCGGGATGAGCAGCCACCAGTCAACCCTGCGCAGGTCCTCCTTGAAGGTGCCCTTGGAGATCGCTCGCGGCAGGTCGGTGATGCGCTTTGCCGATTCAATCAGGCGTCCGTAGATGCCCGTAATCAGCGCAAGCGTACCTCCGGAGACACCCGGAATCGTCTCGGCGAGACCAATGAGGCCACCACGAACTGCGTTGGCGATGACACCCAGCGGGGTCGGCTTCGGGATTTCAGAGTAGGGGCTCGTGGTCGGCAGCGTAGTCGACTCTGCACCAGGAGCGCTCATATTTTCAGTAGACATCGCAGGCCATTGTATGTCTTCCACCTGAGAAGAACCGTATTTCCGTGTGTGTATTAGCAGCTTCGGAGTGCGATTAAGAACACAAAACAAAAAGCAGCGCCTGGGGCGGCGCTGCTGATTCAGTGAGTTACGCAGGAGTAGGCGGTGGGTGGTGGATGGTGGAGCTGCTTCCTGAGCTGTTGAGCTGTGCTCGGACCTTAGCCGTGCTCGATAATCTGCTGCAGGCAGCTCCCCAGGGCCTCCACTGAGATCTTCGGCGCGTTGGTCTCGTCGATCAAACCGGTATCGGAAAGAACTAGGTATCCGACGCAGAGGGAAATAACCATCTGGCTGCGGTACACAGCAGTTTCGTGGCTGATGTTCTCTGGGCCGTCTTCTTCGACGCGGTGAATCAGGTCGTCGGCGATAGCTTCATTGAACCGTTCGGCGATGACTTTTGCAGTTTCCTCGGAGTCAAGGGATCCGACGATCAGCGGAATCATGGACTGTCCGGCCATTCCTTGACCAGTCAAAATAGCGCTGGCCATCCGCTGGCCAAGTTCATTGAAAGGAGCTCGGCTGAGCGTGCCTTTGAACTGGCTGAAGTCAATCAGTTCGGCCATGAGGCCTTCTTTGGAGCCGAAGTACTTGATGATGAGCGGCGCGCTAACGCCCGCATCGCTGGCAATCTCCTTCAGTGGCACGCTTCGCAAAGGCTTGCGCGCGAAGTGCCGAGCTGCAGCCGCGATAATGCGCTCGCGGGTGGACTGGGCACTCCGTTGGAAATTGGTCGAATCGAACTCACTCATGCTGACGAGTCTAAAGCCATGAAAGCGTAACTACGCCAATTGCTTTCAGGTGCACGCGCAGGACGTGGCGATATGTTTTCGCGGCCACCTCAAAGAGGGGGTAATTTCTAGACGCCTCATTGGGGGCAGGTTCTATGCATGTTGTTGAACAATCGTTGGAAAATATGGAAAAACTCCAGGAAAATAAGGCGAATATTAAAGTTGGATTACAGTATTTCGGAAACTGAAACCAAGTACCAAGCGACGCTAGGGAGGCTCCCTCTTGCGAATCACTGTTCAGGTGGACTAATGGGCTGCTGAGCCCGTTTCAAAATACAGCCTGATTACCGTAATTATTATTCACCGAAGCTGGTCGGCTAACAGCTCATCCTGCGCAGCCCGCGAGTCCCCAGCGCGAATCTCAGTTTTCCTACGCTGTTCGATATTTTCCTACACTGGGATGTCATGAAGAAGACCCTCATGCTTATCGACGGTCATTCCATGGCCTTCCGCGCGTTCTTTGCCCTTCCGGTGGATAATTTCTCAACCACCGGCGGTCAGACAACGAACGCGGTGTACGGCTTCCTTTCTATGCTGTCCAATATCCTCAGCGAGGAAAAACCCACGCACGTGGCGGTCGCCTTCGATGTCGCCCGCGAGACCTTCCGCAACGAGATTTTCCCGGAGTATAAGGCCCAGCGTGAGAAGACTCCTGAGGAATTCCGTGGTCAGGTGCCGCTTATTCAACAGGTGCTGAAAGAGATGGGCATCGTCACGCTGGAAAAGGACAACTACGAGGCCGACGACATTATCGCGACGTTGGCTACCCAGGCCAAGCCTGAGGGCTTCGAAACGCTCATCGTCACCGGCGACCGCGACTCATTCCAGTTGGTCAATGACACCACCACGGTGCTCTATCCAATGCGCGGCGTCACCACGCTGCATCGCTTCACGCCTGCGGCTATTGAGAAAAAGTACGGTCTAACGCCGACTCAGTACCCGGACTTCGCGGCCCTCCGTGGCGACCCTTCCGACAATCTCCCGGGCATTCCAGGGGTCGGCGAGAAAACCGCGACGAAGTGGATCGTTCAGTACGGCACACTGGAAAACCTCATCGATCACGCCGACGAAATCCGCGGCAAAGTCGGCGACAACTTCCGCGAGCGCGTCGCAAATGTCCAGCTGAACCGTGACATCACCGAAATGGTCAAGGACCTGCCCTTGCCGTACGGTCCGAACGAGCTCGAGCTCCGGCCCGCTGATGCCCAGGGAATCATCGACTTCTTCGACCGCCTCGAATTCGGCGATAACCTCCGCGAGCGCGTCTTCCGCACCCTTTCTATCGAAGGCGCGGGCGTCACCGCCTCCACCAGTGACAGCGCGACAAAGCTCGAGGCTGTCTCGCTTGACGACGGCGCCCTGGCTGTCTGGCTCGATGAACTGCACGAGCCGGCCGCGTTGCAGGTCGGGGAGCATACCTTGATGATTGGCTCCGCTGATGAGAAGGGCAAGACCTCCAGTCAGGCCGTTTCTCTCGACCTCGGCGAGCTATCCGCAGAAGATGCCGACACACTGCGCGAGTGGCTCGCAGGCGACCACCCGAAGCTGGTGCATGACTGTAAATCGGCCATGCATGCGCTCTGGAACTATGGCTTCGAGCTGGCGGGGGTTATCCACGACACTTTCTTGGCCGCGTACCTGCTGCGCCCAAGTCAGCGCAGTTACAGCTTGGACAACGTCGTCCAGCGGCACCTGGGGCAGACTCTTTCGCAGGCCGACGGTCAGATGACCCTGCTCGATGGCCCGGCCGAAGACGCTTCCCATGTCGCCGCCGTTATCGACCTGGCTGAACGACTGGCGGTCGAACTCGACGAGGCCGGGCTCTACAGTGTGTACGCCGACCTGGAAGTTCCGCTTGCTCCAGTGCTTGGCCGGATGGAACGCGTCGGTATCGCTGTGGATGTCGATGCGCTCGAGGAGCTTCACAAGCAGGCGCAGGCGGCTACCGATGAGGCGGAGAGTGAGGCTCGCAACCTCGTCGATAAGCCTGAGCTGAATCTCGGATCGCCGAAGCAGTTGCAAGAAGTCCTGTTTGACCAGCTGGGAATGCCCAAGACGAAGAAGACGAAGACTGGCTATTCCACGGCGGCGAAGGAAATTGAGGGGCTGGCGAAGGTCAACCCGCATCCGTTCCTGGATTACCTGCTGAAGTTCCGCGAGTCGCAGAAGATGAAGTCGACCGTGGAAGGATTGATTAAGGCCGTCGCTGATGATGGCCGTATTCATACGACCTTTAATCAAACGGTCGCGGCGACGGGGCGCCTGTCGTCGACGGAGCCGAATCTGCAGAATATTCCGGTGCGCACGGAGTTCGGGCGACGGATTCGTGAGGCGTTCGTGGTGGGCGATGGCTATGCGCAGCTGATTACCGCGGACTACTCGCAGATTGAGATGCGTGTGATGGCGCACCTGTCGCAGGATCCGGGGCTGATTGAGGCCTACCGACAGGGCGAGGATCTGCATAACTACGTCGGCTCGAAGGTCTTCGGTGTCGGCATTGATGAGGTCACGCCCGAGCTGCGTCGTCGTGTGAAGGCGATGAGCTACGGTCTGGCTTACGGTCTGAGCGCTTTTGGTCTGGCTCAGCAGCTGGATATCCCGCAGCGCGAGGCGAAGAAGCTCATGGAGGACTACTTCGAGCGCTTCGGCGGCGTGCGCGATTACCTGCACAAGGTTGTTGAGCAGGCGCGCAAGGACGGCTTTACGGCCACGATGTTCGATCGGCGCCGCTACCTGCCGGAGCTCAACGCCGACAACCGCATCGCTCGCGATAACGCGGAACGCGCGGCATTGAACTCGCCGATTCAGGGGTCCGCTGCAGACATTATTAAGATTGCGATGCTCCGGGTCGACGATGCTTTACGACGCGGCGGGTTGCGCTCGCGTGTCCTCCTGCAGGTTCATGACGAACTGGTTGTGGAAGTTGCAGATGGGGAAGAGGCGGCAATCAAGGAGCTGTTGCATCGGGAGATGGACTCGGCGGCTGAATTGCTGGTACCGCTGGATGTTTCCATCGGTGCTGGTGTGAACTGGGATGCTGCTGCGCATTAGTGGTGCGAAGGCGGGGCGGAGGTCGCGGCCGGCGGACCTTTTGCGGACTCACCGAGGGCGTGTTGCGGACTTGAATGTCGCAGCTCAAATCGGTATTGTTCGCTAGGTATGCATTAGCATGCCGACTTTGCAGCCTCGAGTTCCGGGGGACATCGGGTTAACTAATTGCCAATGGCGAGATTCGCCGAAAGCGGATTTGGCCCGGTTGTCCAGGAGTTTCTTTGAGGGGCAAGGCCGAAATTGTCCGTTTTTCGATTTCTATCCGCTTCGGAGCACATCTTATATGTCCACTTCTAACGTCCCTCAGGTTGCCATCAACGACATTGGCACCGCTGAGGATTTCCTGGCCGCTGTCGACTCGACGATGAAGTACTTCAACGATGGTGACATCGTTGAGGGCACCGTCGTTAAGGTTGACCGCGACGAGGTTCTTCTCGACATCGGCTACAAGACTGAAGGTGTCATTCCTTCCCGCGAACTGTCCATCAAGCACGATGTCGACCCTGACGAAGTGGTCGAAGTTGGCGATGAGATCGACGCGCTGGTCCTGACCAAGGAAGACAAGGAAGGCCGCCTCATCCTGTCCAAGAAGCGCGCTCAGTACGAGCGTGCTTGGGGCACCATCGAGCAGCTCAAGGAGAACGACGAGCCGGTTACCGGTACCGTCATTGAGGTCGTCAAGGGCGGCCTGATCCTCGACATCGGCCTGCGCGGCTTCTTGCCGGCTTCCCTCGTCGAGATGCGTCGTGTCCGCGACCTCCAGCCGTACATCGGCCAGGAGATTGAGGCCAAGATCATCGAGCTCGACAAGAACCGCAACAACGTCGTTCTGTCCCGCCGTGCATGGCTCGAGCAGACCCAGTCTGAGGTCCGCTCCGAGTTCCTGCACCAGCTGCAGAAGGGCCAGGTCCGCAAGGGTGTCGTTTCCTCCATCGTCAACTTCGGCGCATTCGTCGATCTCGGCGGTGTTGACGGCCTGGTTCACGTTTCCGAGCTGTCCTGGAAGCACATCGACCACCCGTCCGAGGTTGTCCAGGTTGGCGACGAGGTCACCGTCGAGGTTCTCGAGGTCGACCTGAACCGCGAGCGCGTTTCCCTGTCCCTGAAGGCTACTCAGGAAGATCCGTGGCGCGTCTTTGCCCGCACTCACGCAATCGGCCAGATTGTACCGGGCAAGGTCACCAAGCTGGTTCCGTTCGGTGCGTTCGTCCGCGTCGAGGAAGGCATCGAGGGTCTGGTTCACATCTCCGAGCTGGCTTCCCGCCACATCGATGTTCCGGACCAGATCGTCTCCGTCGACGAGCAGGTCATGGTCAAGGTCATCGATATCGACCTCGAGCGTCGTCGTATCTCCCTGTCCCTCAAGCAGGCTGACGAGGACTTCACCGAAGAGTTCGACCCGACCAAGTACGGCATGGGCGACTCCTACGACGAGCAGGGCAACTACATCTTCCCGGAGGGCTTCGACCCGGAGACCAACGAGTGGATGGAGGGCTTCGAGACCCAGCGCGCAGAGTGGGAGGCTCGCTACGCAGAGGCGGAGCGTCACCACCAGCTGCACGCTGCCCAGATCGAGCGTCACCGCGCTGCAGCTGCCGAGGCTGCAGAGACTGCTTCGAACTACTCCTCCGAGTCCGGCGAGGCAGCTCCGGCCGCACCGGCTGCAGACAACGCAGGCGGCACCCTGGCTTCCGACGAGCAGCTCGCTGCTCTGCGTGAGAAGCTGGCTGGCAACTAAGCTAGACCGCTAAGGGCTTATACGTCCCTTTGAGAAATCGCCCCGGCGAGGTTTTCCTCGCTGGGGCTTTTTCGTGCCTTCTTTGCTTTACGACGGGCACCCGCTCGGCCTTTTTTCTAGTGGCGGCTTGGGTGCTTGCTGCATTTTTGGTCCTGGTGTTGGGACTTTGGGCCATGAAGGTGGCACCGCTGTTGCCTAAGGCGGGCTTGCGCTTCACCAGAAGTGGCTTGCTGCACAGTAACCGGCTGCTGGCGAAGCTCAAGCCGTCCTAATGGCCTTGGTGGCCCTTATGGCCGTGGTTGCCCTGTCGATTTTGGTGGCTCTGTCTGTTCTGGCCGCCGTTGACAGCCTGTCTGCCTACCCATATGGTTGATGATATGACAACAAAGTATGAAGCTAACCAGATAGAGGACTCCTCCCATTCCACCGGCGGTGTGTACTCCCAGGAGGGCAAAGACTTTAACCGCGATACTCGCTATATCAATGACCGCATTGTTAAGAACGGTCGCGAGGTAGGCGAGGGGATTAAGACGTGGCCCGTTGAAGCCGGGCGCTACCGTCTTGTTGCGGCTCGTGCGTGCCCGTGGGCACACCGCACGCTTATCGTTCGCAGGCTGCTCGGCTTGGAAGATGCAATTTCGGTCGGAATTCCAGGGCCGGTTCACGATGCCCGCTCCTGGACATTCGACAAGGGGTCAGGTGGCCGCGACGAAATACTCGGCTACGAGCGCCTGCAGGAGGCATTCCTAAAGCGCTTCCCGGACTACCAGCGGGGCATTACCGTCCCGGCCATCGTCGAGATTGAATCGGGCGAGGTTGTGACCAACGACTTCCCCTGGATCACCTTGGATTTCATTACCGAGTGGACCGAGTTTCATCGCCACGGCGCCCCGGATCTCTACCCGGTGGAGATGCGCGAGGAAATGGATGAGCTCATGCAGTTCATCTACACCGAAATCAATAACGGTGTCTACCGCTGCGGCTTCGCGGGTTCGCAAGACTCCTACGACAAAGCTTACGACCGACTGTTCAGTGCCCTAGACAAGGTATCTGAGCGCTTAGAGACCCGCCGCTACCTCATGGGCGACCACATCACTGAGGCCGACATTCGCCTTTACACGACCCTCATCCGCTTCGATGCGGTCTACCACGGCCACTTCAAGTGCAACCGGAACAAGATCTCCGAGATGCCGGTTCTATACAACTACCTGCGTGATCTCTTCCAGACTCCGGGCTTCGGCGACACCACTGACTTTGTCGATATCAAGCGCCACTACTACGAGGTCCACCGCGACCTCAATCCTTTAGGTATTGTCCCGAAGGGCCCGGAGCTCTTCGACCTGCTCCAGCCGCACGGTCGTGAAGACCTTGGTGGCAGCCCATTTGGTAACGGTACCGCTCCGGATTCAGTCAACCCGGATCCCGTTGAAGAGGGCTACCGCATCGAGGATCTCGTCGTAAAGCACTAACGTGCCGGGGCGTGTCGACGTACCCTTAGAGACATGCTCAAAGTAGGACTAACCGGTGGCATGGGCAGTGGAAAATCTACGGTCGCCCGTAGGTTTGCCGAGCTCGGTGCCGCCATCATCGACGCTGATCAGATTGCTCGTGACGTCGTCGAACCCGGCGAACCGGCGCTGGCCGAACTCGCCGAAGCTTTCGGCGAGGGCATTTTGCTTGACGACGGCTCCCTCAACCGCGGCGAGCTTGCGAAGCGGGCCTTCGTATCCGCGGAGAAGACGGAGCTGCTGAACTCCATCACTCACCCGCGTATTGAGCAGCGCACCGAAGAGCAGTTCAACGCGGCAGGTGACGCCATCATCGTGTTCGACTCGCCGCTGCTAATTGAAATGGGGCAGTCGGAAGTGCAGGACCTCGTCGTGGTTGTGCATACCCCGGTGGAGGTCCGTCTCGACCGTCTGGTGGAAAGCCGCGGTGTAGACCGAGAGGATGCGAAGCAGCGCATCGCTAAGCAAATCAGCGACGATAAGCGTTTGCAGTTCGCCGATGTGGTGCTGGAAAACTCAGGTACCGAGGAGGATCTCGTGCGCCAGGTCGACCGGATTTGGGAGCGGATTATTCAGCCGCTGAACCAGATTCGTCAGCTACAGGCCGGGCAATAGCAGTCCGACCAGTAAACAGTTCCGCAAGCAGACTGACCAGCGGAAGCCCATCTAGGAGGAAGACCGACCGGCAAGATAATCCCGCAGCCGCGCGATCGCCTCCTCAATCACCTCGGCGCGCTTGCAGAAAGCGAATCGCACCAGGTAGCGGTATTTTTCTGACTCCGGGTCATCCACAAAGGCGGTGACGGGGATAGCTGCGACTCGGCATTCCTTGACTAGGCGGGTGCAGGTCTCCAGTGCGTCTCCATGCCCCCAGCTCGAGACATCGGCGACGACAAAATACCCTGCCTGCGGCGTGAAGACGTCGGCGCCAAGGCCCTCCAGCCCATCGGCGAGGAGCCGCATGTTGCCTTCGAGTTGGCTCGCTAGCTCATCCACCCATGGAGCACATTCTTTCAGGCCACGGGCGACCGCCGGCTGGAGGGGAGTAGCACCGACGTAGCTCAAGAACTGCTTGGCCTTGACCACGCCATCGAGCAACTCGGCCGGAGCGAGCGTCCAGCCAATCTTCCAGCCGGTGACGTTGAAGGTCTTTGCGGCGCTGGACACGACAATGGTGCGCTCACGCATGCCCGGCAGAGTGCTGATGGAAGAGTGTGACAATCCGTTGAAGTACAGGCGTTCGTAGACTTCGTCGGCAAGCACAAGCAGATTGTTTGCGATGGCGACATCGGCGATAGCCTGCAAGTCCTCGTTTGTGAGGATGGTGCCGGTGGGATTGTGCGGCGAATTGATGATGATCATGGCCGTTTCGGCGGTGACGGCATCGGCAAGTGCACTGCGGTCGAGCGACCAGAAGCGTTCGGTGTCCGAGGCCGTGGGAATGAGCGGCACCGCGGTATATGTGCAGTTAGCCAGTGCGATGGCGGCTTTGTACGAGTCGTAGTACGGCTCGATGACGATGACGTGGCTGCCGGGTTCGAGATGCCCCAAGGCGGTGGCGGCAATCGCTTCCGTGGCGCCGACGGTGACCAGGCATTCAGTGTCGGCATCGTAGACCTGTCCCGTGCGGCGGGCGCGATCGGCGACGATGGCCTCGCGGAGCACCTTCATACCGCGGCCGGGTCCGTACTGGTTATTTCCGCCAGCTATCTGATGCTGCGCCTCAGCGAGTACCTCCGCCGGCCCGTCCCAATCGGGGAAGCCCTGCCCAAGATTGATTGCATCGTACTCAGTGGCGAGGCGGGACATGGTGGCGAAAATGGTCTCGCCGAAAGGGCGCAAGCGGGAAACGGTCATGGTATTTACTGTAGGTGGAATCTCATGAGTTCGAAGCATGAAGCTGCAGGATGTGATGGTCGTCAGTCCGCGAAGCTGTGTACACCAGCTTTGGCGTGCCATCTCTGAGCGCTACAAATCGAAGCGACAATTCTAGACAAGAGCTTCAGATATTCTGTGCATTCTCTTCCTTTTAAAAAATAGTCTTTACCGCATGCAAGATTGGTCGTGGTACGCCTTTGAGGCTGCCAAATTGGTACAGCTGCGTGGCAGAGTTCCAGAAATTATCGCAGTTATACTAATGCTGCTGACTCTCGGGTTTCTCCTTTGGCTGGTTGCAAAGGGGAACAGCTCTAGAAAATCGGGACTAATTCAAGTTTGCGCGATTGTAGTGGCTGTCTCTGTGGTGAGCACCATCGGCTGGTATGTGCTTAATAAGGTGTGGCGACCGATCCCGGACTACATCGGTATTGAAGTTTTCGGACCATTCGCATCTGGCTTGTCCGGCATCGTTGCTCTAGTTGTAATTGCGTCTTCCAAGAAGCCTAGGCGCATCATTGCGGGTCTTCTCGTCTGCTCACTATCAGTACTCGGCGCCTATGCCGTTCCCAATATTCACTATGGCACGTATGCAAACTTGGCCCAGGTGCTACGCGGACCAGGCAAAGTGCAGGCTTTTGGCGAGGTAGATGGGCTCGCGCCGGTCGCGGATGTTTATCGTCCCGGTGACAGTGAGTCGGCAAAACAAACATCCTTGGAACAACGGTGGCGGCCACGCCAAGCCGAAAATATAGGTACTGATAGTAGCGTTCTCGTTCAAGCCGATATCCCTGCTACTAACTTCTCTCCGCGCCCCTCCATCGTCTACCTTCCTCCGGCATATTTTACTCGACCGCGTCCGCTGCTGCCTGTGCTTGTGCTAATGCCAGGACAGCCGGGTACGCCTAAGGATTGGTTGGTAAACGGTGACCTAAAAAACACTATGGACCGCTTTGCTGAGCAACACAATGGATTGGCGCCGATTGTGGCGATTGCTGATCAGCTTTCTTCGAGCTTCAAGAACCCGCTCTGCTCCGATACTGAAAATGGGGCGGTCGCAACCTATCTGGAACATGACGTACCGGCGTGGCTAGAGGAACACTTCCAAGTAGACACTCGACCGCAATCGTGGGCTGTTGGCGGATTGTCCAATGGAGGTACCTGCGCAATGCAGGTTCTCAGCCGTAAAGGTGGGCCGTACCGCACCGTTTTGGACATGTCGGGTGAGGAGTTTCCAAATCTGCACAACCTTGAGACGACTATCGACAAGGGATTTGGCGGTGACAAGGCCGCATTTGAGGAAAACAATCCACTTTCGATTTTTTCCTCGGGGGAGGATTTCACCGGGTATTCCGCATTTTGTTCCATTGGCGATAAGGAACCTAGAGACGTCATCGAAGGGCTCTGGAAGGTCTGCCGAGCCGGGCATAGCCAGGGAATGGACGTACAGGAGCGCACCTATTCTGGAACGCACGAATGGAAGGTGTGGGAGAAGTCGCTTGACGACGAGCTTCCCTGGCTCGCGGCGAAAATGAATCTTATTCGGACGCCGAGCCACTAAGTCGCAAGACTACTAAATATGTTTCCCAATACGCCATTAAAAGTGGGCTGTCTGTTTAGATCAACTTCGAGATAAAAGATTGGATTTCAAGGATATGGCGCTACAATCGTTATTTCAGTGGCTTAAGGCGCACGGAAAAATCTTAAAGATTGTTTTCTATATTGTGATAATCTCCATTATCGTGCTTGTCGCTCGTGACCAGTTTGCCGCTATTTCAGGAAGCCAACTTCGAGAAATATTTGTTGATACGTCGATGCACGTAAATGCAATCATCATGGCATTGGGACTGATTGCGTTCAGCGCGACGGGGCTCTACGATTTGGTCGCTTCCAAATACGCCGGTGTGGAGGTGTCACCGCGCGAAGCGTTGAAAATCGGTTGGATTGCGCAGGCCTTTAATAATTTTGCCGGATTTGGCGGTCTCACCGGAGGCACAATTCGCGCAAAATACTATACCTGGGCGGGTGCGGACCGAGATAAGTCCATTGGAGTTTCGGCCAGTGTGTGGGCTGCCAACCTACTTGGATTATTCGTACTGTTGGCAATAACTTTGCCGTACGCAGTGCATTTCGATGGCTGGTTAATTATCGTCGCGATAATCTCATGTATGTATCTACCGCTGTTTTTCTTGGCGGACAGATTGAAACTTGGGGTGATCGATTTAAGAAAAACGAGGTTTGCGCAGATAGGAATGCGCGAAAAGTGGAATCTTCTCGGCGCCTCTGTTATCGATTGGGCCGCAGCTGGGCTATTTTTCTGGGCATGTGTTCGTGTCTTCACACTGGATTTCTCATTCCCAATTGCTATCTTTATTTTTGCAACCGCGACTTTGGCCGGATTGCTATCTTTCCTGCCCGCGGGTGCCGGTAGCTTCGACCTCACGGTGATTGCACTGTGCGCCAAACTTGGCCTCGACACTAATCAAGTTTTGCTTGGGCTGGTACTGTATCGCGTTTTCTATTACATCGTTCCGTGGCTGTTGGCCACGGTCGTGTGGGTCGCCGACAGCGTGAAAGAACTCGAGTCCGATTTTCCGCACCGTGTCATGGCGCGGGTGCTGGCTTTAGTAACCGTTTTTTCTAGCCTCCTGCTCTTTATCTCAGCGCTAACACCTGAAATCGCCTCTCGTATTCAAATCATCCAAGAGGTTTTGCCAAGTACTGTGCGGAAGGCATCGCACTTGACAGTGTTATTTACCGCAGTCATGTTGCTTATCTTGGCGCGCGGGATTAACCAGCGAGTTAGGCGTTGTTACCAGCTGGTCTTGGTCTTGCTCGGTGTGGCAGCTGTTGCTTGTTTAGCCCGCGGAATCGACTATGAAGAGGCTATTTATCTCGGGGTCTTTGCACTAGCACTATTTGCATCGCGCAGTGCCTTTGACCGAGATCCACTCCCATTAAAGTGGAGTAGTTTCGTGCCGACGGCAGCTCTGGCGATTGCTATTCCAATCGTGCTTTCGAGTTGGCATGCGCTTCGGGTAAACAAGGTGGTCAATGTACCCGCACCATCCCATCATGCCAATACCCACTGGCCAATGATTCTTTTCTACGTAATGCTCGCCTGCGCAGTGGCAATTGCGGTATTGTTTTCTCGTTGCCGCGCTCCAGAGTTTGAGGAGCCATGCGAAGAGCAGACACGTCGTTTCGAGAAGCTGATTGCAAAATGGGGTGGAAATGCTTTCTCGCACCTATATTACCTAGGCGACAAGCAGGTCTTCTTTACCGTCGATAAGCGAAATGGTGCGGATAGAGCAGCACTGTTGTATCGCCCGCAGGGTACGACATTGATTGCACTCGGTGACCCATTTGGCGACCCGGATTCTTTCAATCAATTATTCGCGGACTTTATTGATTATGCAGACACCTTTCAGTGTTCCGTCGCATTCTATGAAGTGGGCGAAGAGCATTTGGCGCGGTGCGTCAATGAGGGGATGAGCCTGGTCAAATTAGGTGAAGATGCGACGGTTGATATTTCTGGCTTCACGAGAGTCGGTAGTAAGGGCAAGACCTTCCGGCGCATGCACAACAAGTTGGAAAGCTCCGCTTGTACTTTTGAAATTGTCGAAGCACCGTACAGTCCAGACCTCATTACGGAATTGCGAGATGCATCGCAGGCGTGGCTCGGAAAGCGCACAGAAATGAGTTTTTCTCTCGGCTTCTTCGACGAGAATTATCTATCTCGTGCACCGATTGCCATAGTCCGATCGGCAGACTCAGATCGTATTGAAGGGTTCGCATCGCTAATGCCGCAGGGGTTAAGCGTTGCGTCGGTGGATTTGATGCGCATTCGCCCCGATGCGCCAGATGGCGTGATGGATGGCATTTTCGTGAATCTGATGGAGTGGGCAAAGAACCATGGATATACCGAGTTCAATTTTGGCATGGCACCAATGTCAAACACAGGTGCCCGACCGCATTCTAGGCTCAGCGAAAAAACGATCTATTTGGTGTACAACTACGGCGGACGGATTTATAACTTCCGCGGGCTGCGCAATTACAAGGAGAAGTTCAAGCCTGTATGGAAGTCTCGGTACTTGACCTACACCGATGTGAAATCGTTGCCTGCCATTACCGCAAGTCTGTCGAAACTGATCAATCGGCCAGGGCAGTATTCAGCAATTGCGCTGTCAACGAGTGAAGACGAAATGCCTGCTCCCGAAATGGCAATCAACGCTAATTGATATAAATCCGTGCGTCGTTTCCGCCGCTGCACGCCACGACACCATCGCCCTGCGTGCCGCAGCTGACATCGTAGGTCTGGCCGGTCGCAGGGCTCGTTGCCTGAATATTCGGCTTCAAATTATCGCGAATGTTATCAGCGGTGGCGTTGAGACCGTCGGTCTGCTGATGGAAGACCTCGGTGGCAAACTCACAGCTGGTATTCGGCCCGGCAACGACCAGATTCGTGCGGTAACCATCGCCATACACGCAAACAGTCATCTCCTCGCCCCCGGTAAACGTGGTCCCCGGCGACGAGTTGCTGTAGATGATGTCCCTCATCGCCTGGCCGATGTCTGCATTTTCGCTTGACGACGAAGACGTGGTTTCCGTATCCCCATTGGTTTGTCCACCATTTTGTGATGGGGCCGTCTCGGAAGAATTTGCATCGTCGGAGGTGTCGTCGGAGTTTCCGGCAGCGCCACCGTTATTGCTGCCGCCAGCATCAGAGTTTGAGCCGGTTGGGTTCGGCCTATTCTCTGAGTTTGCGTTTGATGCGTTGCCGTCAGTCTGAGTCATGGTGGCGGTGTCAGCTGCCGATTGGCTAGTTACTGCGCCGTCGTTTTGAGAGCAGGCGGTGAAGGTCAATGCGGTTGTGGCGAGGATACCGGCGATGAGTGCACGTCGTGAAGCAAAGGTGTGGTGGGTGTTCGTAGGCGTCACGCAGTGGGCAGTAGGGAGTTTTCGCACTATGAAAGTAATAACGATTCGATGAAAATCAGGGCGGTATTTCGACCTGTTTTCTAGAGCCAACCATTGTCGCGAGCAGTTTTCGCGGCCTCGACGCGGTTTGAGGTATTCGTCTTCGTGATAATTGACGACACCTGATTGCGCACCGTGCCCTTGGCAATGAAGAGCTGGCCGGCGATTGTGCCCGTATCAGCGCCTTGGAGAATCAGTCGAGCGATCTCGACTTCGCGGTCGGTCAGGGGAGAGTCGGCCGTGAAAAGTGAGGCCTCGGCCAAGGCCGGATCGATGACTCGGAGGTCGGAGTGGATGCGTCGAATAGCTTCTGCGAGCTGCTCAGGAGGCGTGTCCTTTGCCAGGAATCCGCTGGCACCGGCCTGAAGTGCGCGTTTGAGGTAGCCGGGGCGAGCAAAAGTAGTGACGACGAGGCAGCGGCAGTGGTCAGAAATTTTCGCGATGGTGTCAATGCCGTTGAGGCGCGGCATTTCGATGTCAATAAGCGCGACATCGACGTCCTGCTCGATGACTTTTTGCGTTGTTTCAATGCCGTCGGCGGCTTCAGCCACGATGTCCAAGTCCGGTTCGGTTTCCAGTAGAGCCTTTAAAGCCCCTCGAACTAGGTGCTGATCATCAGCTATGAGAACGCGAATCATCTATTCTCCCGCGCATATTCGGTGACGGTTGTGTCAGTGAGGTGGTTTTTGGAGCTTGTGGTGGATGAACGGCCCGCGTGGTGGGAGCGGTGCGAGCGCTGCAAGCGTGACTGCGTCATCGTGGCCACAAGGCGAGTGCCGCGACCTGGTGCGGACTCGATAATGAGGTCACCGCCAGCATCCTGGACACGCTGCTTCAGCCCAGCCAATCCACCAGCGGCGACAGTTTGGCCTTCGCCCGTGGTAGCCGCGGAGGAATCACGGCCTAGGTCGGAAATGTCGAAGCCGATGCCATCGTCGATGATTTCCACGCTGGATGGTGTGAGTTCGATTGAGACATTCTCCGCCTCAGAATGCCGAATGATATTGGTGGTGGCCTCGCGAATCACCCAGGAGAAGAGTTTCGCATTGGTGGTTACACCGCTGGAATCGTCGGGAAGCGAAGCCTCAATGTGTGCGGTGTGGAATGCCCGCGCGGCGGCGGCGAGCTCGCCTGCGAGATCCGGCTGGCGCATGCGTGTGACTGTTGAGCGGACTTCGGCAAGCGATGTGCGCGACAGAGCGGTGATGGCCTCGAGTTCGGCAGCGGCGGCATCGGGGTTGGTGTGGACCAAACGCCGCGCGACTTCAGATTTGAGCGAGATGACCGTCAGCGAATGGCCCAGCACGTCGTGGACATCGCGGGCGATGGAGTCGCGCTGCTGGCTGAGCTCAATTTCCTGGTTGAGCTGGGCTCGTTCCTGGGAGAACCTGCTGAGTTGAACAACGCAGCAGACAACGACGGCCCAAAACAGGGCATCGATGGGTAAGATGAGACCGCTTTCCGGAGCCAAGAAATGACTAATGGTAACGATTGTTGCGCCGAGCACGCCAATGCTGAGGATGGCGGGGATGATGGGCAGCATCCAACTGAGCAATGCTGCGACAAATGGCAGGAATGCGCTGGCGCCGTTTCCCACAAGCGGGATGGAGAGCAGGCCGAACGCTGCGACTATGCACAGGGCAAGTATGTTGCGAGCTCGTTGCAACCAGCCGCGAGGATAGTAGTGAAGTGAGCCCCAGATGAAGATGTACACCAGCGCAAAGCTGACAATCAGCGCAGTTATCTGAGCGACCTTTTCGGCGCCGAAACCGAAGAAGACGAAGGGTAAAACCACAATCCAGATGCCAGCCGACAGTGCGGAGTAGACATGGAATCCCTGGAAGGGATGGCTGAAGCTGCGTCGCAAAGTGGTTGTCATAGATGCCTAGGCGGTCTCGGTCGGTGGCAGAGGGAAGTTGGTCTAGTTAGTCACAGGTTAGATGGAGGCGATGGCTATCGCTTGGGTTTGCTATCTAGCCGTGTTTCGCCGCGCTATTTACAGCCGCGACTTCTCGCGCTTGTTCAGATATATGCAGAAGCCGATTAGCAGGATGCTCCACACTGCAACATTGACAATGGGCACCCACAGTGGCTCGGTGTAGAGTCCTGCACCAGTATCCGTGCTGGGAGTAAGACCTGCGGTCAGCGGATACCTCGACAGAGTCACAGAACCGAACAGTGGCGTGAAGCGGCTGATTGCCAGCAACGTGCCCTGCATCGGGATAAAGAGGTTACCGAGGTAAGACAGCACGACAATCGAGCCCGACGCGATACTGAGCGCTGACGGCTTCGGCAGCAGCAGTGCCCAGGCATAGCCGTAGAAACCAAACGGCAGACAGGTTACAACACAGAGAATGAAGCTGACAATCCAGGCCCGTGGCTCCATCTCGGCGCCGATGACGAGGCCGAGAAGATACATTGCCGCAATCGGCAACACTGCGGCGAAGAGCACCAGAATTGCCTGGCTTAGTACAATACGCGACGTCGACATTGGTGTCAGCGCAAGCTGGCGACCCCATCCCGTGGTTTGCTCCATAATCGTTTGTCCGGCGCTGGCCACCGCTGCTGTGACGCCGCCGTAAATAGCCATGCCAATCATCACGTAGGCGGTGACATTGCCGTGAGGGAAGGCATCGCCGCCGCGGTCGAGCGAGGCACCGAACACCAGAAAGAACAAGATGGGCAGGCCGATGGAGAAGAACAGGTTCGACCAGTCGGACAGATAGCGTTTGATCTGAATGGCGATGTATGTCGACAGGCCGTGGGATTCGGTTAGCTTTGTTGCGCTGGTACCAGCAGTCGCGCCGGGTATGTCGGACGAAGTTTCAGTCGCGGTGTACGTCATGGTAATCCTTTCCAGTTATTTCCTTTAGTTCCCAGCAGCCACGGCGACATCGGGCGTGGCATCAGCTGCAACATCTGCGTCACGCTGCATAGAAATGAAAATGTCATCAAGCTTCGCGCGCTGGACCGTGAAGTCGGTCGCATCCGTCTCCGTTACCAAGTGACGAAGCAGTGAGTCCGAATCCCGTGTCCGCAGCCGCACGCGCCTACTGGTCCCGGCCGGTTCCCCAGCAGCGCTACTCAACCAGGTGACCTCATCGACCTCAGTGCGCTCTGAAAGCTCCGGTGCCGCACCCGGAAAATTAGCCTCAACCAGCACTGATTTACTCAGCGCAAGCATGCTCGGCGTATCCAAGTCCGCCATGATACGCCCCTTGTGCAGCATGATGATTCGCTTCGAAAAATCCTCCGCCTCATCCATGTAATGCGTGGTGAACAACACCGTCGTGCCACGCTCCGCCCGGGCATGAATATCCGCCCAAAAATTGCGCCGCGCACTCGGATCCATCCCCGCTGTCGGCTCATCCAACATAATCAACTCCGGATCACCGAGCAGGGCCAACGCAAACTTCAATCGCTGCTGCTCACCGCCCGAGCACTTACCGACTTTCCGCTTCAGCAAGGGTTCCAGCCGCGCTTGCTTTACGACGTCCGCCAACGCCACATGCTCCGAATAGCCACTGGCAATCATCTTGAGTGTGTCCTCGACCGTTACGTCGGGAAGCAAACCGCCCGTCTGCAAGATAGCGCCGACCTGCTGAGCATTGACCGCGTTCCTGGATGATTGGCCGTTGACTTCGATGCGGCCGGCGGTGGGTGTGGTCAGGCCGAGGATGAGATCGATAAGTGTGGTTTTGCCTGCGCCGTTTTCACCGAGGATGGCGACGACCTCACCGCGGCGGACGGTGGCGCTGACATCATCGAGTGCGGTTACCTGGCCTTTGCTGAATTGCTTGGTGATATTGGAGAACTCGAGAATTACGTCCGGATTCATAGTTCCAAGTTCAGCGCGGATTAGAGGTATGGACGTATAGGTAATGTCACGAATTGCCCATGACAGGTGTCATTGCTTGTTGGCGTAGCCAACCGTTGGATTCCACTCCCAGACTTTCTGGCAGGCAGGCCATCCTGGTTTATAGTCCACGCGGGGACGGCGCTTTTGTACCCATCGGATTGCCTGCTCGATTTCGTCGAGGACGCTGTCGAGATTCCAATTGATGCATGAGTCTGTGAACCGCAGGACTATCCAGCCGTGCAGCGTGCCGGAGTTGGTCTTCCAACGATCTGAGATGAATGAGTCCTCGTTCGCGTGGTACTTCTCGGAGTCGACTTCGATGGCTATTTTCCACTGGTCAAGTAGGATATCGAAGCAGTAGGGGCCGATGAAGTGGTTCATTCGGATCCGGTACCCGCGCTTAATCAATGGGCGAGCCAGCTTGCGCTCGAGTTCGCTGCATGCGCCGATCGGCGTGGTGGCGATGGTTTCACGCAGCCATGCGGGGACTTTCCGCATCCGGCTGAGGTCGTGGTTGAGTCGCTTCTCGCCGTCCCGGCCGGCGTAGTGTGTTTCCAGGATTCTGCGTGCATAGTCTTTTGAAGCTCGTGCTGCCCAGAGTGCTTCGACAACTGGAAGGCCATTGATGCTGGTGCAGGCCGGCAGGCGGCTATGCCTAATAGAGAAGGTTTCGGCCTGAACTGATCCCGCGCCTTCCGTCTGGATAGGAAATGTCAGGGGAAGTCTCAAGTGGATTTGAGCTGCGCTTTTACCGCTTAGAGCAATCTTTTTGTAATGCCCTGTGATTGCTCGGGCGACTGAGGCGGGAGAGTGGTCGTCAATGTAGAGGCCACGTACTAATTTAGTTAGTCTGCCTTGTTGTAGGAGGGCTCTGGTCTTTTTCTCTCCGATGCCGAGTGCACGTAACTCGGCCGTGGTGAAACTTCCCATGGTCGGGACTCTAAGCCTTTTTGATTCAGGGGCTTTTCTTTGAGAGAGGCTCCGCGTCCAATCTGTGGACAACTTTCAAGGTGTGGATAATCCAGGCCGCCCGCAGCCGCGCAGCCGCAGCCTCAACCTCAACCTCGTACCCGCGGACCATCGATAAGACGGCTTGCGCTTCACCAGGAGCCAGTCGCTGCGTACCAAGGGCCAGCTGGTGAAGCGGAACCCCGCCTGCGGTGCCTGCGGTGCCTGTGCTGGCCCCAAATCCCCACAGCCACCCCAAAGCCCAGGGAAGCGAGCATAACCAGCCCATGTAAAGCAGCCTTCGCTACGCTGGGAACTATGGCATTTGCAGCAGAGCAACCCGTCCTCGCGCACTCGGAGTTCCGTCCCGTCGGTGAAGTCGAGCGCGCGGAGGGAACCTTCGAGGTCATCAGCGAGTTCGAGCCCTCGGGCGACCAGCCGCAGGCAATCGCGGAACTGTCGGAACGCCTGGACAGAGGCGAGCGCGAGGTCGTCCTGATGGGTGCCACGGGTACCGGTAAATCAGCCACTGCGGCGTGGCTGATCGAAAAGGTGCAACGGCCAACCCTCGTCATGGCGCCGAACAAGACTCTGGCGGCTCAGCTGGCCAATGAGCTCCGCAGCCTGCTGCCAAACAACGCGGTCGAGTACTTCGTTTCCTACTACGACTACTACCAACCAGAGGCCTACATCGCGCAGACCGATACCTATATTGAAAAGGATTCCTCCATCAACGAGGATGTGGAGCGCCTGCGCCACTCGGCTACTTCAGCGCTGTTGTCGCGTCGCGACGTAGTCGTCGTCAGCTCTGTTTCTTGCATCTATGGTCTGGGTACCCCGCAGTCTTACCTCGACCGTTCGGTGTGGCTGAAGGAGGGCGAGGAAGTCGATCGCGACCAGTTCCTGCGCCTTTTGGTGGACATTCAGTATGCCCGCAATGATATCGCCTTTACCCGCGGCACCTTCCGAGTAAAAGGCGACGTGGTCGACATCATCCCGGCCTACGAAGAAAAGGCCGTGCGAGTGGAGTTCTTCGGCGACGAGATTGATTCGCTGTACTACCTCAATCCAGTCACAGGCGACGTCATCGACCAAGCCCCTGAGCTGCGCATTTTCCCTGCTACGCACTACGTCGCCGGCCCGGAGCGCATGGAACGTGCCGTCGCGGACATCAAGGCCGAGCTCGCCGAACGCCTGGCAGACCTAGAAAACCGCGGTAAGCTGCTGGAAGCACAGCGTCTGCGCATGCGCACGGAGTACGACCTCGAAATGATCGAGCAAGTCGGCTTCTGCTCCGGTATTGAGAACTACTCGCGCCACATCGATGGTCGCGCGCCGGGCTCGGCCCCCGCGACGCTCATCGACTATTTCCCGGAGGACTTCCTCACTATCATCGATGAGTCGCACGTCACTGTGCCGCAGATTGGCGGCATGTTCGAGGGCGATGCCTCCCGTAAGCGCAACCTCGTCGACTTTGGTTTCCGCCTCCCGTCGGCGCTGGATAACCGGCCGCTGACGTTCGATGAATTCGATGCCCGAGTGGGCCAGGTCGTGTTCATGTCCGCAACGCCGGGTGACTATGAGCTCGAGAAGGCCGGTGGTGAGTATGTGGAGCAGGTCATTCGTCCGACTGGGCTGGTGGATCCCAAGATCGTCGTTAAGCCGACTGAGGGACAGATTGATGATCTGATTGGCGAGATCCGAAAGCGCACCGAGCGTGACGAACGCGTCCTCGTGACCACCCTGACGAAGAAGATGGCGGAGGACCTGACCGACTACCTGCTCGAAAATGGCGTGCAAGTGCGGTATATGCACTCGGATGTGGATACGCTCAAGCGCGTTGAGCTGCTGCGACAGTTGCGTCTCGGTGAGTACGACGTGCTGGTCGGTATTAACCTGCTGCGCGAGGGCCTCGACTTGCCCGAGGTTTCTCTGGTGGCAATCCTCGACGCTGACAAGGAGGGGTTCTTGCGTTCGGAGCGTTCGTTGATTCAGACGATTGGTCGTGCCGCGCGAAACGTTTCCGGCGAGGTGCACATGTACGCCGACAAGATCACCGATTCCATGCAGTTCGCCATCGATGAGACGGAGCGGCGCCGCGAAAAGCAGATCGCGTACAACACCGAGCATGGTATCGATCCGCAGCCGCTGCGCAAGAAGATTGCGGACATTCTGGATCAGGTTTACGACAACGCTGACACTGATTACGAAGGCAAGACCGGTGCGCCCGCCGATGCGCTGCTCTCGCGTGCCGACGGCTCGGGCGCGGCCGATGGTGCCAGCGGTAAGCAGATGCCGCGGGCTGAGCTCGAGGCTCTTATTGCAGATTTGTCGGAGCAGATGGCCGCGGCTGCGCGTGAGTTGAAGTTCGAGCTCGCGGGGCGCTTGCGCGATGAGATTTTCGACCTCAAGAAGGAACTTAAGGGGATGATTGAGGCCGGTGTCGAGTAGTTTTTTGCTACTGTTGTGGGAAGTAAAACAGTGTATTCGCGAAAGTGCCTCTGGCCAGTGGGTTCGGGGCAACGACGGCGTTACGCACGATGAACTGTTTTAATGCAACTTCCACAGTGAGGGATAGTTTTCATGAGTGATTACAAGACCATTGTTGTCGGCACGGATGGTTCTAAGTCGTCGCTGCTCGCAGTAGAGCGCGCTGCCTCGATTGCTGCCGCTTTCGATGCCACCCTAGTTATCGGCTGCGCTTACTACGAGACTGCAGAGGATGCGTCCAAGACCCTGCGCCAGGATTCGGTCCAGGTCCTCGGTGATGACCCGGCTCAGAAGAACCTGGCTGCTGCTAAGGAGGCCGCAGAGGCCGTCGGCGCGACCAAGGTTGAGACTGAAGTTCGCTCGGGCTCCCCGGTTGAAGCTCTGATGTCGCTGGTCACTGACCGTCGCGCGGACCTGCTGGTGGTTGGTAACCGTGGTATTAACTCGCTGACTGGTCGTCTGCTGGGCTCCGTGCCGGCGGATGTTGCTCGTCAGTCGGACTGTGATGTCATGATTGTTCACACTGTGAGCTAATAAAACCGTGAGCTTACAAAACGGTGAGCTAACAATTTAGCTTTCGTTTTAAACCGGCGCCTCTGAGTTGAGGTGCCGGTTTTTCTATTGCCGTCCGGTGATAACTCCTTCTTCAACTACAAAAGGCCAGCTAATTCCATTTCTAGTTAAGACCTGGTTGCGAAGGGATTCAGGAAGAACTTCGGTACGGCTGCCATAGCCCATGAGGTACTCGTCAAAAGCGGGCAGTCGAAGCGTCAGTGAAAGCGCGGCTTCAAGCTCGGCCTCAGTTACGTTCTGCTGCCATGCCGGCATGAAGTACTCATTTTGCGTGAGGGGTTCGCCGGTGAATTCTGTGTCAGTTGGCGCGTGCGAAGAGGCGGAGGAATCGAGGGAGAAAGGAACTATTAAGTGGTCGATAAGCTTAAGGGCCTTTTTCGCTTGAGTTTTCGTCAGTCCCAGCCACCACGCGAAGTCAGCTACACAGATAGGTCCGCGGGAATCAACATAGCGCCAGGCAATGTCGGCCAGCGTGGATTCAGCTGAGTGTCCTGTGCTGGAGCCCTCTGTGGTTTTTTCTGAGAGGCCGCCTTTGAAAGTTACGTCGGTAAGCAGGACGAAGGTATCTTGGGCTCCTTTTCGTGGCCCTTGGATGACAGCGCCTTCGCCGCCGAATGTGCGCAGTAGGTGAGGGCCTCTTTGTTCCGTGGGGTCTATTCCATGATCTGCGAAAACCTCATAGGCTTCGGTCCGAGTCAGCGGGTCGGACAGACCACGTGAGCGCAATTCGGAATGAAATGCTGCCCGTGCGGTCTGCACATCATCTTGAGAAAGTCCGAGTGTCGTACGGCGTCTTGCTGCCGCCTTTTCGATGCGCGGATTCGTCAACCTCATAATTGCTTCCGCGTCTTGTGCTGAAACAAAGTGCAGGGTGCCTCGTTGAGACCAACAGCGAACGATGTCGAAAGAAGAAATGGCTGCTAAAACATCGTCGGAGGTGCTGCCACTGCGTAGGGCGATGGCATTAACACCGTTCGAATAATTCTGCCCTTGTAGAGCAACCATGCCATGCGTTGCTGATAATGCAGGCGACTTGAGATTTGTATTCCAATCGCTGCGTGCTTGACTTGCAGCTAACCTCTGGGCAATGAGACGGCGTGCGCGAAGTTCAGCTAACTGAGGTAGATAGTTTTGGGACATTATGTCTCACTCATTCTGTACGGCACTATCCTCGTCATTCTAACCATTGCAGCTCCGGCAAAACGCTCGACTGCTGAGGCGCCACAACAATTAGTCCCTGGGTCGCACGAGTCAGTGCAACATACAGGTCCTGTAGCCCCTGCGGAGATTGCGCCACAATCTGGTCGGGCGCGACGACGATGACCTCGTCGAATTCCAGGCCCTTTGAGGTCGTGATGTCGTAGACCGCGCAGTTGGTGAGTTTGTTGGGGCGAGTAGCAGGTGCGTCATTGGCGCTAGTCGCGTCGGCAGCATTAGAGCCACCAGCCCCGCCATCTTCACCATCTCCACCAGTTCGGCCAGCGAGAAAATCCCGCACCTCCGCGCGCGTGGCGTCGAGCAACTCTGCCGGGGCGATGACCGCGACCAGGCGATCCGGTTGTGCAACCCGCTCCACATGTGCCAACGCCTCCGTCACGGTGCGAGCCTGAACAGGCTTGCGGCCGGTCGCGCGAATCGACTGCGGCGCCTCCAGCTCCGAATCAATCTCAGCCAGGACGCTGGCGGCAACCTCCATCACCTCAGCAGGGGTGCGGTAGTTGACGGTCAGCTCGTGGAGATGCCACCTCGAGCCGATGATCGGTTCCAGCACATCGTCCCAGGTCGCGGCACCTGCGGGTGAGCCCGTCTGGGCCACGTCGCCGACGAGGGTCATCCAACCATTGGGGCTGCGGCGGCGCAGCATGCGCCAGGCCATCGCGGAGAGTTCCTGAGCCTCGTCGACGATGACATGGCCGTAGGCCCACAGGCGATCCGCCGCCGCCCGCTCGGCGGTGGATCGCAGGTCGCGCTCACGGTGGCGTTCGGCCAGTGCCTCGGCATCGATGACGTCGTACGCAGATAGAATCTCGGCCTCGAAGCCGTCGTCAAGGTCCTGGGACGCAGAGCTGGACAGGGTATCCAACGCGCCCTGCGCCTCCTCGACGCGGGCCTGCCAATTCTCGTCATCGGTCTCCGCTTCACCAACCGGGCCGAGGAGCTCCGCCAGCTCGTCGAGAAGCGGGGCGTCGGAAGGCATCCAGTCGGTGCCTTCCGGCCGGTAGAGAGCCTCGCGCGTCAGCTCGTCGTAATCGCTGGCGGCGTAGTCGATGGCCTCGCGGGAACTCAGCAGTTCCGACAGCACCTGCTCGGGTGTGAGTGCGGGCCACAGCTCGTCGAGGATGTCAGCGACTGCTCCGGATTCGTCAATTTCGTCGCGCAGGTCGGCAACGTCGGTCACGGACAGCAGGTTTTCGCCGCCCAGCGGGTCGGCGCCAATGACCTCGGCCATCTGTGCGGCCAGGAGTTCCACCACGTGATCCCGGAAAATCGGACGTGCCAGATTATGTGGTTTACGAGTCCGCCGCGCACGCGTTCGCGCGGCTTTCACCATCTCTGGCGTGATGGTCAGGATGATGTTGTCGTTACGGACTTCAAACGACTCCGCGGGGAGCTCCTGGTAGGCCCGCACGGCTTCGCGCAGGATAGTGAGCATCTCCATCGAGCCCTTAACTTCCTGCGCAACCAGGGGTTCGGGGTTGTGCCCGTCGATAAGCGCGTTGGACGCGCGTACGCCGGGGTAGAGATCGGCGATGGTGGTCAGCACCACGCCTGTTTCGCCGAGGCTCGGCAGCACGCGGGAAATGTAGTCGAGGAAGGTCGTGTTCGGGCCGATGATGAGGACACCGGTTTTCGCCAGCTGATCGCGGTAGGTGTAGAGAAGCCACGCGACGCGATGCAGCGCCACCGCCGTCTTGCCCGTGCCGGGCCCGCCCTGGACGACCAGGGTGCCGCGGGTGGAATCGCGGATGATGAGGTCCTGCTCGCGCTGAATGGTCTCCACAATGCCGCGCATATGGCCGGTGCGCGCTTGATTCATGACCTCGCGCAGCACCGATTCGCCACCGACACCAGCCTCGACTTCGGTTTCGTGTGCGCTGTCGGCTTCCTCGCCGGAGAGCCATTCGTCGTCAATGCTGCGGACCTTCCGGCCGTGCGTGCGCAGGTGGCGACGCAGGCTGACTCCCTCGGAATGCGCGGTCGTGGCCAGGTAAAACGGGCGCGCACCATCGGCACGCCAATCCATGATGACCGTGCGGTAGTCGTCGTTTTCATCGGACAGGCCGATTCGCCCGATGTATCGCTTATCGACGGTCGCCCCCGGCCCTTCCTCTGCCAAAGGATTGTCGGGGTCTGGGTCATCGATATCGATTCGACCAAAGACCAGGCCAATCTCGGCTGAGCGGTAGCGGTCCAGGTTAGCCTGTAGTCGGTGGTATTCCACCTCGCGTTCAACGCGGGCTTGCGGGTCCGGGTCGTCGATGAGCATGACCTGTCGCAGGTACTCTTGGTCGCGCTCGCGTGCCCGGTCGAGGAAGCTGAACGCGCGATTGACGTAGGCCTGTTCTGCAGCGAGGGTACTCTCTTCTTCTCGCTGTGGTGCTGAACTTGCCTGGTCCGGCAGACCTGCCTGGCCAGTGCGGCCAGTGCGGCCTGTCTGGTCCTGCCCGGGCTCGGATGCGCGCGACGCCAACCTGGTCTCCTCAACAGTTCGTTAAAACTAGTGCTAATTGATGTGCTGAATGAATATAAAAATATGAAAACGCCCCCGCACGCGTAGTGGCGTGGGGAGCGTTTAAGTATACCGCTTTAACTGCGGCAGCAAACTTACTGCAGGCGCTTCTGCGCCTTCTTTGCAGACTTCTTGGCCTCCTTGGAAGCCTTGGCTGCGCGCTTGCGCAGTTCCTTGCGCTGCTTGCGAGTGTCCTTCTTGAGATCCTTGCCCAGGTCCTCGGCGTAGTCGCGAGCGTCCTCAGCGAGCTCGCTAGCCTTGGCAATCCAGTCGTCCTTGTTGTCCTCGACGTAGCCCTTAGCGGTGTCGAAGGCGCCGGTGAGCTGCTCGCGCCAGCCGTCCTTGTTGTCCTCGATGTATTCACGAGCCCCATCGGTGGCCTCAGAAGCGCGGTCGCGGAGCAGGCCGGCCTTTTCGCGGACGTTCTCGCCGGCGGAAGCGAAAGCTGCGCTGACTTCCTCAGTGCGCTGCTCGGTTTCAGACTTGGTCGGCAGGGCAGCCTGAACCTTCTTGTTCAGCTGCTTGCCAGCCTTCTCAGCGCGCCAAGCGACACCCGGCTTGCCGTCGGTGTCAGCGGTAGCCAGGAAGAGGCCACCCAGCAGACCGATGTCGGTCAGGAATCCAGTGCGGCGAGCCGCCTTCTCCTTCGAGTCCTGGGTCTCCCAGAATGCGTGGCGAGCCAGCATCGTCGGAATTTGTGCAGCGACCAGAGCCGTGGCGGACAGACGTGGGGCCTTACCCAGAGCGTAGAGGGAACCGGCGGCAACCTTGGTACCAGCGACGGCCTGAACAACCAGCTTCTCGCTATTTGGCACGTACTTGTTGTACTGGTTCGGGGTTACGGAGCGGACGCGGGCAATCAGGTCGCGTGCGCCCTCTTCATGATCCTTCTGGTTCATCAGCGTGTCGACACCGTCGGCAACGAAAACCGAGGCCAGCATTGGTCGGGCAAACTTGCGAATCATCTAAATTCCATCTCCTTTGTCGTCCAGGTGAAACCGTGTTTTTGGCCACCTGGTCGCTGTAATTCACTATTAATCCTACGCAGCCTGGCCTATTTATGTCGTGGGAATGACGAGTTTTCAGACGCTGCGACTGCATCTAGCGCTACCAACCACGCTCATCCAGCGCTACCAACCACGCTCATCTAGCACTATCAACCACACTTATCCAGCACTACCAACCACGCTCGCGCCAGTTCTCCACCTCGGGGCTCTCGACTCCGACCGTGGTGTCCTTACCGTGGCCGGGGTGAATCACCGAGTCGGCGGGGTAGACGTGGAAGACACGGCTCTCGACATCGTCGATAAGCTGCGAAAAATCCTCGGGCGAGTACGTTTTACCGACGCCGCCGGGGAAGATGCTGTCACCGACGAAGAGGTGGTGTGACGGGGTGTCGTCGGAAAGCGCGCCGGTTTCCTTGGCGGACAGGTCGAGGCAAAGGCCGCCTTTGGTGTGCCCGCGCAGGATGAACGTGGGAAGCGTGATGCCCTGGCCGAACGTAATGGTCTCGCCGCCGTCGAGTTGCTGGTCGGCGGGTTCGGGAATGTCTGCAGCGTCGAGGCTTGACGTGATGTGGCGAGCCGGGAATGCCTGCAGGAGCTCGCGGAGCGCCTGGACGTGATCGCCGTGGGAGTGCGTGGTGACAATCGTGCGGACCTGCGCGCCGACGTGCTCAACCAGGCGGATTAAGTGGTCGGCGTCGGTGGCGGCATCGATAAGTAGGGAATTGTCGGGCTCGCGGGAGTCGACCAAAAGGTAGACGTTGTTTTCCATCGGTCCGACGGAGGTCTTATAAATAGTGACATTGCCGTAGTCAATGCGCTCAACGCCGCGCGTGCTCGGCGAGTTGGAGTAGGGGCTAATTGTAATGACGTCGTTCATGCGCCCCAGGGTAATGAGGTGTCTGTCGGTGCGCTAGGAACGCGACTTAACTGCGAGTCTCTGAACACATGTGCGAAAAATTGGTTATGGACTGTAGACTGGTCGGCAGTGAATCGTCGACGAATTGAGGTTTCCCACTGTGGCTGAACGTCTAGTGGTCAGAGGCGCCCGCGAGCATAACCTGCAGGGTGTTGACATCGATTTGCCCAGAGACAAGATGGTGGTTTTCACCGGTCTGTCGGGGTCGGGTAAATCGTCACTGGCATTTGACACAATCTTCGCCGAGGGCCAGCGCCGTTACGTGGAGTCGCTGAGCTCCTATGCGCGCATGTTCCTGGGGCAGATGGAAAAACCCGATGTAGAGATGATTGAGGGGCTCTCGCCGGCGGTGTCGATCGACCAGAAGTCGACGAACCGCAACCCGCGCTCGACCGTCGGAACCATCACAGAAGTGTATGACTACCTGCGTCTGCTCTACGCGCGCACCGGTACTCCGCACTGTCCGACCTGTGGGGAAGTAATCTCCTCACAGACTCCACAGCAGATTGTCGATCAGGTCATGGAGATGCCGGAGGGCACCAAATTCCAGGTCCTCGCACCCGTCGTGCGTACGCGCAAGGGCGAGTTCGTCGACCTGTTTGAACGCCTCGCATCTGAGGGCTACGCGCGTGTCATCGTCGACGGCGAAATGCATCGCCTAACGGATCCGCCGAAGCTGAAGAAGCAGGTCAAGCATGACATTGACGTGGTTATTGACCGCCTCCAGGTGAAGGAGTCGCAGCAGCGCAGGCTCACCGATTCCGTCGAAACGGCGCTTCTGCTTGCCGACGGCGTCGTGGTCATCGACGCAGTCGGGCTAGAGGCAGATGACCCGCGTCGAACCCAGCGATTCTCGGAAAAGATGGCCTGCCCGAATGGGCACCGCATTGCTATCGATGAGCTGGAGCCACGGTCGTTTTCGTTTAACTCGCCGTATGGTGCCTGCCCGGAGTGCGACGGCATTGGCACCAAGCTGGAGGTGGACACGGACCTGGTCATTCCAGATCCGTCACTGCCGACGATCGAGGCTATTGCGCCGTGGCGACAGACGCTGAACAAGAAGTACTTTGAAAAGTTGGTCGAGGGGCTCGCTACCGAGATGAGCTTCGACCCGACCACGCCTTTCGAAGATCTCACAGCACCGCAGCGTAAGGCCCTGCTGCATGGTTCCAGCCACAAGGTCACGGTGCGCTACCGCAATAGGTACGGCCGTACTCGCCAGTACACCGCGCCGTTTGAAGGCGTGATGCCGTACCTGCACCGCAAGCTGTCGCAGGCAGAGAGTGACTCTCAGAAGGATCGCTTCCAGGGGTACATGCGTGAAGTGCCGTGTCCTGCGTGTAATGGCACGCGTCTGCGGCCAGAAATTCTTTCGGTGACGCTGGATTCGGCGGAGTTCGGGCAGAAGAGTATCGCCGAGCTCACAGAGCTGTCGGTCCACGATGGCTCGGCATTCCTGAATTCGCTGACTTTGGGCAAGCGCGAGGAAATGATTGCCGGTCGCGTTCTGCGTGAGGTGCAGGCTCGTCTGAAGTTCCTGCTGGATGTGGGGCTAGACTATCTGTCCCTGTCGCGTTCGGCGGGCACGCTGTCCGGTGGCGAAGCGCAGCGAATTCGTCTGGCCACCCAGATTGGCTCGGGGCTCGCCGGCGTGCTCTATGTCTTGGATGAGCCGTCGATTGGTCTTCACCAGCGCGATAACAATCGTCTAATCAAAACTCTGAAAAATCTGCGCGACCTGGGCAATACCCTGATTGTGGTCGAGCATGATGAGGATACGATTCGCGAGGCCGACTGGTTGGTCGACATTGGGCCAAAGGCCGGTGAATACGGCGGCCAGATCGTCTACCAGGGTGACCCGTCGGGCATTGTTGACTGCGAGGAATCACTGACAGGTGCGTATCTCTCGGGTCGTCGGGTATTGGCAGTGCCGGAGAACCGGCGTGCGATTGATAAATCGCGCATGGTGACGGTCAAGGGCGCTCGCGAAAACAACCTGAAGAAGATCGACGTGAAGTTCCCACTCGGTGTGCTGACCTGTGTCACGGGTGTTTCCGGATCAGGCAAGTCCACCTTGGTCAACGAAATTCTGGCCAAGGTGATGAGCAACGAGCTCAACGGTGCTCGTCAGGTGCCGGGGCGACACAGCCGCGTGGAGGGGCTAGATCAGCTGGACAAGCTGGTGCAGGTTGACCAGTCGCCGATTGGTCGCACTCCACGTTCCAACCCAGCGACGTACACCGGCGTGTTCGACAAGATCCGCAACCTCTTCGCAGAGACACAAGAGGCCAAGGTTCGCGGTTATAAGCCGGGCCGGTTCAGTTTCAACGTCAAGGGCGGTCGCTGTGAGGCGTGTAAGGGCGACGGCACCATCAAAATTGAGATGAACTTCCTGCCAGATGTCTACGTGCCTTGCGAGGTTTGCCATGGCGCGCGCTACAACCGCGAGACGCTGGAGGTTCGCTACAAGGGCAAGACCATCGCTGAGGTGCTGGATATGCCCATCTCCGAGGCAGCGGAGTTCTTCGAGCCGATTCAGTCGATTGCGCGCTATCTCAATACGCTTGTCGACGTCGGCTTGGGCTATGTCCGTCTCGGACAGGCGGCAACCACGCTCTCGGGTGGTGAGGCTCAGCGCGTGAAGCTGGCCAGTGAGCTGCAGAAGCGCTCCAATGGCCGGACGGTCTACATCTTGGATGAGCCGACCACGGGTCTGCATTTTGAGGACATCCGCAAGCTCATGTTGGTGTTGCAGGGCCTGGTGGACAAGGGCAACACCGTCATTGTCATTGAGCACAATTTGGATGTCATCAAGTCTGCGGATTGGATCATCGACATGGGGCCGGAAGGCGGCTCCGGCGGTGGCACGGTGGTTGTAGAGGGCACGCCGGAGGATGTCGCGAACTGTTCCGGTTCCCACACCGGGCAGTACCTGAAGCCGCTGCTTAAGTAGCTTAGGTAGTCGGCTCGTTTCCGTCGGAAATTCCTGGACCGTCGGTGCGGGTGATGCCTTCCAGTCTGTCAGCAGCGGGGTCGGTATCGGCAGCATCGGCATTTGCGGCAGCGGCAGCGCCGACAGCGTCAGAATCGCTGGCGGTGCCGTCACGGTCCGCTGCCGCTGGTTCCTCGGCATTCTTCTGCTTTGCCCCGGAGACCGCCATGGCCAGCAGGATCAGACCACAGCCGAGGAACGCCAAGGCGCGGATAACGCCATCGAGCGTTGCCATGTCGTAGAAGATCAGCTTGACGATAGACAGCGCCGCAATGGTCAAACCCGCTGCCAGTCGCGCCGGAATGTGGTGGAACCTCTTCGATAGCACCAGCATGCCGGCAATCGTGGCCCAGAAAATACTCAGCAACATGTGTGCGGCGTTGAAGCTCACGCCAATAGTTGTAAGCAGCACGATAAATGGCATACCCAGCGCAGCCAGGCCGATCAGTGCAAAAGCTGGCGGCAGCTGCGACCTCGCCGCCGTCACGGCCAGGCCGACATCGGCGCACAGCAGGAACAACAGCGAAAGCATTTCTGCCCACGTTGCCGAGTAGTCAGCCGCAGCACCGGCATTCAACGCTGCGGGCAGGATGTAGAGGTGTACTACCGTTGCGCCGAGCAGCCAGGTCAGCGCCGCAATCTTTGTATAGGGTGCGACGGCATCCCGCGTTGGCTCAGGAGCTTGTAGGCGTGCACCAATCGCGCTGTACTTCGGTGCTGTGGCCAGCGCCCAGACAAAGAGCGCGGCACCGATGGAGATTGGGATGAGACCCCAGGTGTGGGTTCCAGTACCGGCTCCTGCGTCCCCTTCTGGGCCCGCCACCGCGAGTGCAAGCCAGGGCAGAATTGCCGTGGCCAAGGCCATTGGGGCGAGATAGCGGAAGATGGCACGGTTCCAAAGGAATACCGCGGCAATTGCGATGAACAGCACGAATCCGCCGTAGAACAGCAACCAGAGGCTGGAGGTGGACTGTGTGGCGTTGACCGTTGGGACTGCGGCTACAACCGGAGTCGAGAAGGCAACTACTGACGTGATGGTGACCAGATCGTCTTCCCAAGTACTGGTCTCCGAAGGCTCGTCGTCAAGCTCGGGAGTGAGTTGGCGCGCCAACGCCAGCGGACCGAACTGGGCAAACACGAAAAGGGCAATGGTGAGTGCGGCGATTGCAGGCATCACCAGTGCATTATTGGTCGTGATCACGCCGATGAGAACGTTTGCGCCGAGCAGGAATGCGACTACGTACTTCCGGAAGGGGATGTTCAAGAAGCAGACGATAGCGGCGATAACCATCAGTTGAAGGGTGATTTGTGCGAGCGAAGAGCTCAGCGGGCGGGCGTGGAAGTTGAGGCCGATCGTCGCCCACAGCATTAATCCGGTGTTGATTGTGATGGCCCACGTGGCGGTTGCGCTCGACTTTGTCCACCGCGCGCCGTATAGGCCGACGGCGGCGAAAGGCAGCATGATGACCAGCGTCGCCGCCACCGGAATCCAGTCGAGGAGGTAGGACATCGACATCGTTGTCAGGTGCGCAGCGGCTAGCGACGTCGCAATCAATGCCGTTACGCCAGCAGGCGGTGCTTGACGACGGTGCGCTCGCACAGCCGCGACCGCGAGCACGGTGGCCAACAAGTAAGCCAGAACCACACGCCCGGCCGGTCCAATCAGGCCGGATTGGATTGCAACCGCGACGAAGAACGCGATACCGGCAGCGGTAATGAGACCACCGAAGATGGCAATAATCTTGATGATCGCCTTCTCGTTGCGCCACCAGGGTTCGCGGGGCTCGCGAGGTTCACGCGGTGCCTCCGGCAGCTTCGGCGGCGGGGCCGAGCCGGTTGGGGAAGACTGCGGCGAGAGAGAAGACTGCGGCGACTTCGAATCCCGCCGCCACTGGTGGGCAGAGGGGAAGCCGAACATCGGCTGCGCAGTTGCGCCGCTCTGTGGCAGGGGAGCTGGTTGATTCCGCCAGTCCGCTTGTGTTGGCGGTGGCTGCGGATTGTGTTGAGGTGCCCCTTGGGGCGCAGCATGGGGCGGCGCTTGAGGTGTCCGCTCAGGCGCCGATTTAGGTACCGCTTTAGGTGCCGACGCAAACTCCGTTCCCGTAGTTTGAGGCGCGCTCGGTGCAGTCGGCGCTTGCCCGCTTGCCTGCGAAAGGCGCACCTGCCAAGTTCGGGTGAGCCGAGCCAGCCGAAGCGAGCTGGCCTCCAAATCTGCCAGAGCATGGGAAAGCTCTGAGACGGAGTCGCCGGTCAGGACAAAATCTCCGGTCGGAGGCTTGCCGTATCGGGCGGAATGCTGATTAGGATTGGTGTTCTCGGCTTTAGGGTCAAAGCCGTTGGAGCCAGTATTCATGGTGACGACTTTAATCGTGTTTGGCCTAAAAACTATGGAGAGAATCTACCAATCTGATTACAATTCCGATTGCGCTTTTTAACGCTCAGTAGTGCGCCGGGGGAGCTGATGGTGAACAACCTGGCGTAAGAGTCGGTTTTGGTATGCGAGAACGCTTGTGTTAACATCTCGTCTACGACCGCCAGAATGTGATGCTTCTTGCTGCCTTCGGGGAGCATTTAGTCGCATTCGGCAGCGAAGAGGATTTAAGTCCCACCCTGGGTGCGCCAAAGAATTACGGTAGCGCCGGGGTCCACCCTAATCGGTGATGTCACGTCGCACGATTGGAAGGCGTCCTTATACAGTGTGTAGTAATCCGCTGTAGACGCGTGGCTTTTCTTCCTTTCCCGCTTGCTATCGCGGTTTGAAACGAAGATTGTTCAGGTTCAACCTAGGAGGCCACATCAGCGCTGAAGCTCGTATTAACGAGGATATTCGAGTACCGGAAGTCCGCCTTGTAGGACCGAATGGTGAGCAGGTGGGCGTTGTCCGCACCGGTGACGCACTCAAGCTCGCTTACGAAGCAGACCTTGACCTGGTTGAGGTTGCTCCGCGAGCAAAGCCGCCGGTCGCCAAGATTATGGACTACGGCAAGTTCAAGTACGAACAAGCCCAGAAGGCACGCGAGGCTCGAAAGAACCAGCAGCAGACTGTGGTCAAGGAGCAGAAGTTCCGTCCGAAGATTGATGACCACGACTACGAAACCAAGAAGAACAACGTTGTTCGTTTCTTGGAGAAGGGTTCGAAGGTCAAGGTCACGATTATGTTCCGTGGCCGTGAACAGTCTCGTCCAGAACTGGGATTCCGCCTGTTGGAGCGTCTGGCCGCCGATGTCGAAGAGTACGGCACCGTCGAGTCTCGCCCGAAGCAGGACGGTCGCAACATGACTATGGTCCTGGGGCCGGTTCGGAATAAGGGTAAGAAGTAACCGACCTGACCAGAAATGGTTGTAAACGAGATTTTTGCGCCACGAGCGTCAAAGATCGGTAGGGGAGAGTTTTAACATGAAGCAGAAGACCCACAAGGGCACCGCAAAGCGCATCAAGGTTACCGGTTCCGGCAAGCTGCGCCGCGAGCAGGCTAACCGCCGCCACCTCCTGGAGGGCAAGCCGTCCACTCGTACCCGTCGCCTGAAGGGCACTACGGACGTTGCTAAGTCGGACGTCAAGCGCGTCAAGCGTCTGCTGGGCAAGGCTTAATTTTTCAAGTCTCGTCCCAGGGCAATCGCCCTCTTAATTTCACTAGTTCTTAAAGACAACGAAAAGGAAGTATCACCGTGGCACGTGTGAAGCGGTCTGTTAACGCTAAGAAGAAGCGTCGCGAAGTTCTCGATTCCGCAAAGGGCTACCGTGGTCAGCGCTCTCGCCTGTACCGCAAGGCCAAGGAGCAGATGCTCCACTCCAAGACTTACGAGTTCCGCGATCGCCGCCACCGTAAGGGGCAGTTCCGTCGTCTGTGGATTCAGCGCATCAACGCTGCTGCCCGCGCTAACGACATCACCTACAACCGCTTCGTCCAGGGCCTGAACCTGGCTGGCGTTGAGGTTGACCGTAAGAACCTGGCTGAGCTGGCTGTCAACGACCCGCAGGCATTCGCTGCTCTGGTCAAGGTTGCTAAGGACGCTCTGCCGGAGGACGTCAACGCTCCTGCTGCTAAGTAAAGCAGCTACGAGGTAACTCGTACGTAGCGTCGGCAAGCGCCTGCGACTGGCAGCGCGGTCTTGCCAACATCTTTGAAAAAACCACCGTCGATTGGGTTTATGAATAACCCCGGCGGTGGTTTTTCGTATCCGCACTGGCGGTTATGAATCCCGAATCGCATCGCTAGGATTAATCACTATGAACTCTGCGCTGTACTTCAACGACGAGCCGTTTACTCCCCGCACTCCACGCGTCTCGGCGGCTATTCAGCTCCACCGTGCGGCCAAGCGGAAGAAGTCCGGGCGCTTCCTCGTCGAGGGCTTCAATTCCGTCGATGCGGCTATCCGCGCAGAGGCCGTCGTGGAAATCTTCGTCACGGCACCCGCCGCCGAGCAGTTCCGTGAGCTGCTCACGGGGTATCTCGGATCTTGGACGCAGCGTAAGTCTGTTTCGCTTATCGACGACTCCGCCGCCCGCTCATTAAGCGAAACCGTCACCACTACCGGGCTTTTCGCCGTCTGCGACACAGGTGTGGTGTCCACTTCGTTGGAGGAGGCCATTGAGGTTGGAAAGCAGTCCGGTTGTCTGGTGATTCCGGTGGAGTGCAATGACCCGGGCAATGTTGGCACGATTGTGCGCATGACTGATGCCCTCGGTGCTGGTGCGGTGATCCTTGCTGGCGATTCGGTTGACCCTTTGAACTCGAAGGCCGTGCGTTCCTCTGCGGGGTCTGTTTTCCATACACCGGTCGCACGCGAGCGCGATATCGATGTCGTTGTGGAGAGAGTCAGGGAAGCGGGCTTTGCCACCCTCGCTACGGCGATGGATGGCGCTCTCACACTCGGCGTTGATGCGCTTCCCGACGGTCCCGTCGCCTGGCTTTTTGGCAACGAAGCACATGGCCTGTCGGAGGAGATTACGGCCTCGGCGGGGGCGAGTGTGGCCATCCCGATTAAGGGCGAGGCGGAGTCGTTGAACCTCGCCACCGCAGCGGCTATGTGCCTGTGGGAGACGGTTCGGGGTAAGTAGGAAACCTCGATGGTGAGGTGCGTGCACGCGTGCAGTTATCCTCGACTATGATTGTTCCATCACAAGAACTGATAGTCCTATATAGAAGTGGTTGACACGTGAGCGATTCGCCAAATCCTATCGATCTTTCCGAGGACGCCCTCCAGGCGGCTGCGCAGAAGGCCACGGATGCCTTTGACGCTGCCGGCAACCTGGATGAGCTTTCTGCCGCCCGTCGTGAGCACTTGGGGGATGAAGGTTACATTCCGCAGGCTCGCCGCGCGCTGGGCTCTATTCCGAAGGCTGAGCGCAAGGATGCTGGTCGTCGCGTGAATGTTGTTCGCGGAGCCGTCGAGAAGCACTATGCAGAGCGTCTTGCGGTGCTGGAGGAAGAGGAAAACGCGCGCCGTCTGGTCGCGGAGCGCATCGATGTGTCGGTGGACACCACGCGAGGCCAGCGTGGCGGTATGCACCCAATTACTATCCTGTCCGAGCAGATCGGTGACATCTTCGTGGGCATGGGGTGGGAAGTTGCCGAGGGCCCGGAGGTCGAAGCCGAGTACTTCAACTTTGACGCGCTGAACTTCCTGCCGGATCACCCGGCTCGTACCCTGCAGGATACTTTCCACATTGCGCCGGAAGGATCCAAGCAGGTGCTGCGTACGCACACCTCTCCAGTTCAGGTTCGTACTCTGCAGTCGCGTGACCTGCCAATTTACGTTATCTGCCCGGGGCGTACCTTCCGTACCGATGAGCTCGATGCCACCCACACCCCGGTCTTCCACCAGGTCGAGGGGCTCGCTGTGGACAAGGGCCTGACCATGGGGCACCTGCGCGGCACGCTGGATCACATGGCAAAGGCGCTGTTCGGTCCGGAGACCAAGACCCGTATGCGCACCAACTATTTCCCGTTCACCGAGCCGTCGGCTGAGGTTGACGTCTGGTTCCCGAACAAGAAGGGCGGTGCCGGCTGGATCGAGTGGGGCGGCTGCGGCATGGTGAACCCGAACGTGCTGCGGGCCTCCGGCATTGACCCGGAGGTGTACTCGGGCTTCGCGTTCGGCATGGGCCTGGAGCGCACCCTGCAGTTCCGCAACGGTCTGACCGACATGCGCGACATGGTCGAAGGCGACGTTCGCTTCACGCAGCCGTTCGGTATCCGCGGCTAATTCACTGACCTACAGATAGGAGTTTTACTTACATGTTCATTCCACAGTCGTGGGTCACTGAAATCGTTCGCGGCCCAGAGAACACCATCAACCCGGACTGGTCCGTTACCCCGGACGAGCTGGATGAGGGCTTTGTCCGCGTTGGTTTTGAAACCGAGGGGCACGAGCCGCTGGAGAAGATCGAAGGTCCGCTGGTTTTCGGTCGTGTCGACCACATTGAGGAGCTCGAGGGCTTCAAGAAGCCAATTCGCTTCTGTCAGGTCAACGTCGGCGATGCCAATGGCACCGGCGAACTGCAGGAGATTATCTGTGGTGCCCGCAACTTCGAAGAGGGCTCGATTGTCGTCGTCGCACTGCCGGGCTGCGTGCTGCCGGGTGGTTTCGAGATTTCCGCACGGAAGACCTACGGCAAGGTTTCCAACGGCATGCTCTGCTCCGAAGCTGAGCTGGGCATGACCGATTCCTCCGCGGGTATTCTGACGCTCCCGTCGGCCCCGGCTGAGCTGGGTTCGTGCGCCAAGGAGTTCATCGGTCTCGATGACGAGAAATTCGAGGTCAACATCACTCCGGACCGCGGTTATGCGCTGTCGGCCCGCGGTCTTGGCTGCGAGATTTGCTCCGCATTCAACCTCGACTTCGCCGATCCGGCCAAGGTCAAGGAGCTACCGGTCGAAGGTGAGATCCTGGATGTCACCATCGACGAGGACACCGACACCCGCCGCTTTGGTCTGCGCCGTGTCACCGGCATCAATCCGAACGCCGAGACCCCATGGTGGATGCGCCGCCGCCTGCTGCTGGCTGGTCAGCGTCCGGTCAACGTGACCACGGACGTCACCAACTACGTGATGCTGCTGCTCGGTCAGCCGATGCACGCCTTCGATGGCTCTAAGATCGCTGGTGGCCTGCACATCCGCAACTCTAAGGCCGGCGAGACTCTGACGACTCTCGACCACGTGGACCGCAAGCTCGACCCGGCGGACGTCGTCATCTGCGACGACAACGGTATTCAGTCACTGGCCGGCATCATGGGCGGACTTACCTCCGAGATTGCCGACGACACCACCGATGTGGTCTTCGAGGCCGCCAACTGGTCGCCGCTGCACGTCTTCCGCAGCGGTCGCCGCCACAAGCTGAGCTCCGAGGCTTCACGACGTTTCGAGCGCGGCGTGGACACCGCCCTTGTCGAGCCGGCTCTGGACTTGGCCTGCCAGCTGCTCGCTGACATCGCCGGCGGCACTATCGACACTGGTCGCACCCTGCTCGGCGAGGTTGCCACCATGCCGACTATTGACTTTGCCGTCAACCGCGCCAGCGAAGTTGCGGGCGTTGATTACCCGCGTGAAACCGTCATTGGTCGCCTGCGCGAGGTCGGTTGCGAGGTCGTTGACAACGGTGACCGCCTGGCTGTCACTCCGCCAACCTGGCGCTCGGATCTGACCATGTCCGCTGATCTGGTTGAGGAAATCCTGCGACTGGAGGGTCTGGAAGACATTCCGGTTATCCTTCCAATCGCTCCGGCCGGTCGCGGTCTGACCGAGCGTCAGCTGCGCCGCCGCTTCGTCGGTCACGCGTTGGCCCACAATGGCTACCTGGAGATTCTGCCGACGCCGTTCATTGCCAACGATGTATTCGACGTCTGGGGCCTGGACGCTGATGACCCGCGTCGTAACACCGTCAAGGTCATCAACCCGTTGGAGTCCGACCACGCTCAGCTGGGCACGACTCTGCTGCCGTCCATGCTGGAGTCGCTGAAGCGCAATGTTGCTCGCGGCCAGGTCGACCTGTCGCTCTACGGTGTGGAGCAGGTATCCATCGAGCGCGGTAACGGTGTCTCGCCGATGCCGTCGACTGCCGGCTTGCCGAGCGAGGCCGAGCGCGCTGAGCTTCTGGACTCGCTGCCGGAGCAGCCACTGCACGTCGCCACTGTCGCCTGTGGGCGGATCCGCCTGGACAGCCCGTGGGGCAATGAGGCCGCGTACACCGTCGCCGATGCCATCGAAGCTGCACGCATTGTTGCCCGCGCCGCCAACGTCGAGCTGGAGATCCGTAACGCTGAGGTGCTGCCGTGGCACCCGGGCCGCTGCGCTGAGCTGTTTGTCGACGGTCACGTCGTCGGCCACGCCGGTGAGCTGCACCCGAAGGTGTGCAAGGATGCTGGTCTGCCGGAGCGCACCTGCGCTATGGAGATCAATCTCGATGCACTGCCAGTGACGGAGCACCTGCCGGCGCCGGTACTCAGCCCGTTCCCGGCCGTCCACCAGGACGTCGCGCTTGTTGTCAGCGATGAGGTCTCTGCCGCAGAGGTGGAGAAGACTCTGGTGGAAGGTGCCGGTGAGCTCCTCGAATCCATCCGTGTCTTCGATGTTTACCGTTCCGAGCAGATGGGCGAAGGCGTTCGCTCACTGGCGTACTCCCTGCGTTTCCGCGCACCGGACCGTACGCTGAAGGAAGAGGAAGCTTCCGCAGCTCGCGAGGCGGCCATTGAGTTGGCCACTACCCGTCACGGCGCTCAGCTGCGCGGCTAAAAGGGGAGGCCCCAGGGAGAGATACCCATGATTGGCATCTTGCGGCACCGCGACAACAGGCTGAATAGCGCAGAGGCACGAGAGCAGCGCGTCGGAGCGCGCGCTGTGAGCAGTGCGAAGCCTGCGGCGACTGTGGCTGCAGCTGCTGTCACGGCAGGTCTATTGCTCACCGGCGCGCCGAGTGCGGCTGCGCTGGTTGGTGGGGAGGCTGCTGCGCCCAGTGCGGCGGCGGACTCCGTGGTGTCGGTCATGGTCCGGACCAGTCCCCATACCGGAAACTTTTGCACGGGAACTGCAATCGCCCCGCAGTGGGTAATGACCGCAGCTCACTGCGTGCGTGATGTCCCGCAGCAGGTTGGGGAAGTCGAGGTCGGTTCCGGCCCGGATGCCCGGCGTGTACCGATTGATCGCTGGGAGATTGCGCCCAGCGGTGACGTAGTGCTTATTCACCTTGCGGGCGATGCAGCTCTTCGGGAGTATCCCGCAATGGAACGTCGTCAAGCGTTTTCGGAGCAAGAAACGGCAGGCACGGTCTATGGGCGATCGCTGCTCGGCGATGTTGCGGATGGCGCGCTGCCGATGGCGACCGTCACCGCGTCGATGTGCCCGGTGAAGTATCAGCAGTGCGTGCGGGAAGACTCAGTGTTGGCGCACATGGAGCGACCCGCGGCGTTGCAGGTGGGCGATTCGGGCGGACCACTCTTTATCGACGGCCAGCTGGCCGCGGTGTTCTCGGGTGCGGTGGCTTTTGATGGCAGCGTCGCACCGGAGGAGTCGGGTTACTATCTCTACACCACGACGTCATCGGTGGCGCAGTGGGCAGATGGTGTGATGAGCCAGGAGTCAAGCGTCGTAGTTGAATAGTCCGGCGTTGAGTAGCCCGGCGTTGAGTAGTCCGGTGTTGAATAGTCCGGCGTGCTGGTTGAGCGAAGTGTATGTACCGACGACGGCGTTATATTCATAAATCACTCACGTCACATTGGTAGGATTCCAGCACTTTGGCAACGAATTCTATGAATATCTTGCAACGCAGTGAATAAAAGTGTTGAATGTTTGACATGAGTATTTCCGTTGCCATTGCCGGTGCGACCGGTTACGCAGGAGGAGAGATCCTCCGCATCCTGTTGTCGCACCCGGCGTACCTTTCCGGCGAACTAACCATCGGCGCACTGACGGGAGCATCCAACGCGGGTGCTCGTGTGGGCGACATTATGCCTCATGTGGCACCTTTGGCTGACCGTCGTATTGAGCCGACTAATGGTGACACACTCGCTGGACATGACGTGGTGTTCCTCGGTCTGCCCCACGGTCATTCGGCTGCGATTGCAGAGCAGTTGGGGGATGACACGGTGATTATTGACTGCGGCGCGGATTTCCGCCTGCAGGATGCCGCTGAGTGGGAGCACTACTACGGCTCGGAGTACGCCGGTACCTGGACTTACGGTATTCCAGAGCTGCCGGGCAACAGGGAAGTAGTGGCTGCTTCGAAGCGCATTGCTGTGCCGGGTTGTTTCCCCACTGGGGGTACAATTACGGCGCTGCCGGCAGTTGCAAAGAACCTGGTTAAGCCGGACCTGTCCGTTGTTTCCATCACCGGTACCTCCGGTGCGGGCAAGAAGGCGGCTGTGCCCCTGCTCGGGTCCGAGGTTATGGGCAATCTCCGCGCCTACAACACTGCGGGCAGGCACCGCCACACCGCAGAGTTCCTGCAGAACCTCAAACCGTACGCAGAGGATCTCACCGTCAGCTTCACGCCCGTACTCGCCCCGACGTCGCGCGGCATTCTCACCACTATTACCGCCCCGCTTGTCGACGGGGTTACGGAGGCAGCCGCACGGGAAGCCTACCTCGAGTTCTACAAGGATGAGCCGTTTGTGCAGGTGTTGGCCGAAGGGCTGCTGCCGCAGACACAGTCGGTAATTGGCTCTAACTTGGTTCAGATTCAGGTCGAGGTAGATGAACGCGCCAAGCGCCTGGTGCTGACCTCGGCGATTGACAATCTGACAAAGGGCACCGGTGGTGCCGCAGTTCAGTGCATGAATTTGGTTACTGGACAGAATGAAGCTGCAGGACTTCCACTGGTAGGAGTTGCCCCATGATGAAGGAAGAAAAAGAAGGTCTTGTCAACGTCGCTGGTGACGAAGGCGGCGTATGTGCACCTCAGGGGTTCGCGGCCAGCGGTGTCATTGCCGGCATCAAGGTCAGCGGAAACCCGGACATGGCGCTCATCGTAAACCAGGGGCCGGAGAAGACCGCGGCGGCTGTCTTTACCACCAACCGTGTCCAGGCTGCGCCGGTGACGGTATCCAAGAAGCACATCGCTGACGGCAAGCTGTCGGCAGTGGTGCTGAACTCCGGCAATGCCAACGCCTGCAATGGTCAGCCGGGTATTGCCGACGCCCTCGAAGTTTGCCAAAAGGTCGCAGATGGGCTCGGCGTCGACGTTACCGAGATTGGCGCCTGTTCCACTGGCTTGATTGGTGACCGGTTGCCGATGGACATTGTGCTGGCAGGTGTGCCGAAGCTGATTGAGAAACTGGGCGGCGATGTCGCCGCAGGTACGGCTGCAGCAGAGGCCATCTTGACCACTGACTTGGTGGCAAAGCAGGCCGTTGCGCATGGTGACGGATTCACTGTCGGTGCTATGGGCAAGGGTGTTGGCATGATTAGCCCGTCGATGGCCACGATGCTCGGTGTGATTACGACGGATGCGTCGGTAAGCGCAGAAATGGCGCACGAGGCTATTGCCAAGGCGAGCGAGGTTACGTTTAACCGCCTAGATATTGATGGCTCCACCTCCACCAATGACACCGTCATCATTTTGGCCAACGGTGCCTCTGGCGTGAAGCCCTCGCAGGAGGAGCTCGATCAGGCAGTGCTCAGCGTGTGTGATTCCATCGCACGCCAGATGCAGTCGGACGCCGAAGGCGTGACCAAACGTGTGTCGGTGACCGTGCGTGGCACCGGTGGCGCTGAAGATGCCCTGGTAGCTGCTCGCATTATCGGCCGCGACAACCTCTTCAAGTGTGCGATGTTCGGTTCGGACCCGAACTGGGGTCGTGTGTTGGCGGCTGTCGGCACCGCGCCGGTGGATATGGATCCGGAGCACATCACGGTTTCCTTCAACGGTCACGTAGTCTGTCGCGATACTGGTGGCACGCCTGATGCTCGTGAAGTGGATCTGTCCGGCAAGGACATCGCCGTTGAGGTTGACCTCGGTACTGGTAATCCGGAAGAGGCCACGATTCGTACGACGGACCTTTCCCACGATTACGTTCACATCAACTCGGCATATTCGTCCTAAAGGTTTTGAGGAGACTCTGCAATGGTTCACCAGTTGACCGAAGGGCTGTCCTTCGAACAGCGGGCACATGTGCTGGCGGAAGCCCTGCCGTGGCTGCAGCACCACCGTGACAAGATTGTGGTGGTCAAGTACGGCGGTAACGCGATGACCGACCTGAAACTGAAGAAGGCCTTCGCGCAGGACATGGTTTTCCTGCGCACCGTGGGTGTGAAGCCGGTGGTTGTCCACGGTGGCGGTCCTCAGATTTCGTCGATGCTCAAGCGCCTGGGGCTGGAGGGAGAGTTCCGAGGCGGTTTCCGCGTCACGACTCCGGAGGTCATGGAAATTGTCCGCATGGTTCTCTTCGGGCAGGTCGGCCGCGAACTAGTGAACCTCATCAACGCCTACGGGCCGTATGCGGTAGGTACCTCTGGTGAGGACGGTGGCCTGTTCACCGGTACTCGACGCACGGTAAACGTCGGTGGCAAGGAGACAGATATCGGGCTGGTTGGCAATATCACCGAGGTGCACTCGGAAACGCTATTGGACCTGATTGATGCCGGCCGTATTCCGGTGGTCTCCACGATTGCGCCGTCCGCTGACGGCAAAGAGGTCTACAACATCAACGCCGACACGGCAGCAGGTGCACTGGCATCGGCAATTAACGCGAACCGTCTGGTGATTCTGACTAATGTCGAGGGTCTCTACACGGATTGGCCGAACCGCGATTCGCTGGTGTCCAAGATTTCCACTTCGCACCTGCGAGAAATCCTTCCGACGCTGGACTCGGGCATGATTCCGAAGATGGAGTCCTGCCTGAACGCAGTGGATCAGGGAGTGCCTGCGGCCCACGTTATCGATGGCCGCCAGCCACACTCGGTGCTGCTGGAGCTGATGACTTCCGGCGGTATCGGCACAATGGTAGAGCCCGGATAAGGCAGAAAAAGACGGACAAGAATTTACCTACACACACGTTAGGCAGGTCGAAAGACGACATGAGCGACTTCAAGCAGCAGTGGCAACACACGATGATGAACAATTACGGCACGCCGCGCATTGAGCTTGTGCAGGGTAAGGGCGCTATTGTCACGGATTCCGAGGGCAAGGAATACCTGGACCTGCTCGCCGGTATTGCAGTCAACGCGTTGGGTCACGCGCATCCGGCGATCGTGGAAGCCGTGTCCAAGCAGATTTCCACGCTGGGGCACGTGTCCAACATCTTCGCCTCTGAGCCGCCACTGGCACTGGGTGAGAAGCTCATTGAGCTCACTGGCTGGGACACCGATGACACCCGGGTTATGTTCTGCAATTCCGGCACCGAGGCCAACGAGGCTGCATTCAAGCTGGCGCGTTTGACGGGGCGCAACCGTATTATCGCGACCCACCACGGGTTCCACGGCCGCACCATGGGAGCACTTGCCATGACCGGTCAGCCGGACAAGCGCACCCCGTTCGAACCGATGCCGGGTGGAGTCGAGTTCGTGCCCTACGGTGACATTGACTTCCTTACCAAGACCATCGAATCCGATCCGTTGGGTGTCGCAGCGGTGATTCTGGAACCAATTCAGGGTGAGACCGGCGTGGTCGCACCGCCAGAGGGATACCTCGCCGACGTCCGCGAACTGACCAAGCGCTTCGACGTCCTCATGATTGTCGACGAAGTGCAGACCGGCATTGGCCGTACCGGCCAGTGGTTTGCCCATCAGCACGATGGCATCGTGCCGGATGTTATGACCCTGGCTAAGGGGCTCGGCGGCGGACTGCCGTTGGGCGCTGTCATCGCTAACGGCCGCGCAGCAGAACTGTTCACCCCAGGTGCGCACGGCACCACCTTCGGTGGCAACCCGGTCTGTGCCGCCGCTGGTTTGTCCGTTATCGAGACGCTGGAAGAAGAAAAGCTGCTCGATCGAGTCACCGAGAAGGGCAAGGTTCTGGCTCGCAAGCTTGCGTCGTTAAGCCATGTCGATCACGTGCGTGGTCGAGGCTTCATGCTTGGGCTGGTGCTGTGCGAGAACCTGGCTAAGGAAGCGGTTAACGCCGGCTATGAGCACGGAGTCATTTTGAATGCACCACAGGCGAATGTGCTGCGCATCGTGCCGCCGCTGAATCTTAGCGATGAGGAAATCAACCGTGCCGTCGAGTTGATTGATACCTGCCTGAACGACGCCGCTGAGGCTGTCGCAAACAATGGAAGGAATTAGGAACTGATGCTCCGTCATTTTCTCGCCGATGATGACCTGACTCCGCAGGAGCAGGCTGAGGTGCTGCAGTTGGCTGCAGAGCTAAAGGCAGCACCGTACTCCCGCCGGCCGTTTGAGGGGCCGCAGTCGGTTGCGGTGCTGTTCGACAAGACGTCGACTCGTACCCGTTTCTCCTTCGACGCTGGTATTGCGGCTCTGGGCGGCAACGCGATTGTGGTCGAAACCGGAAACTCGCAGATGGGCAAGGGCGAAACCTACCAGGACACCGCTGCTGTGCTCAGCCGTTTTGTCTCGGCAATCGTGTGGCGTACCTACGCACAGTCAGGGCTGGAGGCCATGTCTGAAACTGCGACGGTGCCGATTGTCAACGCACTTTCCGACGAGTTCCACCCGTGCCAGATTCTCGCTGACCTGCAGACCATCATCGAGCACAAGTGCCCGGAAGAAGGCCAGGCGGGACTGCGTGGCAAGAAGGCTGTCTACTTCGGCGATGGTGCCAACAACATGGCCAACTCCTACCTAGTAGGCTTCGCCACCGCAGGGCTGGACGTCACCATCTGTGCACCGGAGACCTTCCAGCCGGAGCAGGTCTACGTCGACCGCGCCAAGAAGGTCGCGGAGCAGACCGGTGCGGCCGTGGCCGTGACCGCAGACGTCGATGAGGCCATTGCCGGTGCCGACGTTGTCATCACCGATACCTGGGTCAGCATGGGGCAGGAGAACGACGGCCTGGATCGTCGCACTCCGTTTCTGCCGTACCAGATCAACGCTGAGCTGATGGCGAAGGCAAATGAGGATGCCATCTTCCTGCACTGCCTGCCGGCATACCGCGGCAACGAAGTTACTGCCGAGGTCATCGATGGCCCGCAGTCGGTAGTCTTTGACGAGGCGGAAAACCGCATGCACGCTCAGAAGGCGTTGCTGACCTGGCTGGTGGAGAGGCAGTAAGGTCATGACCGCAGCACAACCAGGTTCTCGCACAGCTCGGCAGACGCGCATCGCTGACCTGTTGGCGCAGCATCACGTGTCCAGTCAGGTTCAGCTCGTCGAGCTGCTTGCCGACGAAGGCATTGAGATTGCGCAGGCGACGTTGTCTAGAGACCTCGATGAGCTGGGCGCCCGAAAGATTCGCGATGGAGTCAACGGTTCGCGTTATTCCATCGTCGAAGATGCACTCGCTGTCTCCAGCGGGGCGGTGGCCAGGATGCGGCGCGTTTTAGACGAGCTGCTGGTCTCCATTGATCATTCGGGCACCATCGCGGTTGTGCGTACACCACCGGGAGCCGCACAGTATCTAGCCAGTGTGATTGACCGTGCGGGACTCAAAGAAATCGTTGGCACAATTGCGGGAGATGACACCGTAATGTGCCTGGCTAGAGAACCACTTTCCGGCGCTGACCTAGCCCAGCGTCTAGCCGCCGGAACGAACCAGTAAACTATTTCACGAAATGCTTTAAAGCACCGATTAAAGGAGCGCTTACCCTATGACCAACCGGGTTATTCTTGCTTACTCTGGTGGCCTCGATACCACCGTTGCTATTCCGTACCTCAAGGAAATGACCGACGGCGAGGTCGTCGCAGTTTCTATCGATGTCGGACAGGGCGGCGAGGACATGGAGTCCGTGCGTCAGCGCGCTCTGGACGCCGGCGCTGTCGAAGCTGTCGTTGTCGACGCTAAGGACGAGTTCGCCGAGGAGTACTGCCTGCCGACCATTAAGGCAAATGGTCTCTACATGAAGCAGTACCCGCTGGTTTCTGCACTGTCTCGCCCGCTGATTGTTAAGCACATGGCGAAGGCGGCAGAGGAGTTCGGTGGCACCCACGTTGCTCACGGTTGCACCGGTAAGGGCAATGACCAGGTCCGTTTCGAGGTCGGTTTCGCCAACACCGCACCGGATCTGAAGATCATCGCTCCGGCTCGTGACTTCGCGTGGACCCGCGATAAGGCCATCGCCTTCGCTGAGGAAAAGGGTCTGCCGATTGAGCAGTCCAAGTCGTCGCCGTTCTCCATTGACCAGAACCTGTTCGGTCGCGCCATTGAGACCGGCTACCTGGAGGACCTGTGGAACGCACCGACCAAGGATGTCTACGCGTACACCGAGGATCCGACCCTGAACTTCAACTCTCCGGATGAGGTCATCATCTCCTTCGAGGATGGTAAGCCGACTGCCATCGACGGCAAGAAGGTTTCCGTGCTCGAGGCCATCGAAGAGATGAACCGCCGCGCTGGTGCTCAGGGCATCGGTCGTCTGGACATGGTTGAAGACCGACTGGTCGGCATTAAGTCCCGCGAGATCTACGAGGCTCCGGGCGCAATTGCCATCATGGCCGCACACGCAGCGCTCGAGGACGTCACCGTTGAGCGTGAGCTGGCTCGTTACAAGCGCCAGGTCGAAGGCGAGTGGGCCAACCTGGTCTACGACGGCCTGTGGTTCTCGCCGCTGAAGCGCGCGCTGGATGCCTTCATCGAGGAGTCCCAGAAGGGCGTTTCCGGTGATATCCGCATGGTCATGCACGCTGGTCACTGCAACGTCAACGGTCGCCGTTCGAACACCTCGCTGTACGACTTCAACCTGGCTACCTACGACGAGGGCGACACCTTCGACCAGACCCTGGCTCGCGGTTTTGTCGAGCTGCACGGCCTGTCCTCGAAGATGGCCGCAAAGCGCGACTTCAACCTGTAAAGATTCTCCAGAGCGACTAGAGCGAAAGGCCTATTGGAAAAGACAATGGTCGAAAAGCACGGTACCAACGAAGGCTCCCTGTGGGGCGGCCGCTTTGCGGGTGGCCCGTCCGAGGCGATGGCTGCATTGAGCAAGTCCACCCATTTCGACTGGGTGCTCGCGCCTTACGACGTTCTTGCGTCCAAGGCCCACGCCCGAGTGCTGCATGCTCGCGGGCTGCTCAGCGATGCCGACTTTGACACCATGATTGCAGGCCTTGATCAGCTCGGCCGCGACGTTGCCTCCGGCGAGTTTGGTCCAGAGGCGACGGATGAGGACGTCCACGGGGCCATGGAGCGCGGTCTGATTGACCGCGTCGGCCCGGAGGTCGGCGGTCGCCTGCGCGCTGGACGTTCCCGCAATGACCAGGTGGCAACCTTGTTCCGCATGTGGCTGCGCGATGCCGTGCGCGGTATCGCACTGGATGTCACGGACCTGGTCGGCGCCCTGGTTGCTCAGTCCAAGGCACATCCGGATGCCATCATGCCGGGCAAGACTCACTCTCAGGCGGCTCAGCCGGTGCTGCTGGCGCACCAGTTGCTGGCACATGCGCATCCGCTGCTGCGTGATCTCGACCGTATACGCGATCTCGACCGTCGTTTGGCTGTATCCCCGTACGGCTCTGGTGCGCTGGCAGGATCCTCGCTGCATTTGGATCCGGAGGCCATCGCTGAGGAGCTCGGCTTCGACTCTGCCACGGACAACTCCATTGACGGCACCTCTTCGCGTGATTTCGCCTCTGAGGCGGCATTCGTCTTCGCCCAGATTGCCGTGGATATGTCGCGTCTGGCAGAGGAAATCATCTACTGGGCCACCCCTGAGTACGGCTACGTCACTCTGGCTGATGCCTGGTCGACTGGTTCCTCCATCATGCCGCAGAAGAAGAACCCGGACGTGGCAGAGCTGACTCGCGGTAAGACCGGTCGTCTGATTGGTAATCTTGCAGGGCTCATGGCCACGCTGAAGGCTCAGCCGCTGGCTTACAACCGTGACCTCCAGGAGGACAAGGAGCCTCTGGTGGACTCGGTCGAGCAGCTGACCCTGCTGCTGCCGGCATTGACCGGTCTGGTGGCAACGCTGACCTTCCACGAGGATCGTCTGCGCGAGCTCGCTCCGGCAGGCTACACCCTGGCCACTGACCTGGCTGAATGGCTGGTCCGCGAAGGCGTACCTTTCCGTGACGCTCACGAGGCATCCGGCCAGTGCGTCCGCATCGCAGAGTCCAAGGGCGGTATCGGTCTGGACGAGCTTTCCGACGAGGACCTCGCCGGTGTCCACCCGGCACTGACTCCGAAGGTCCGCGAAGTGCTTACTATCGACGGCGCTGTCGCTTCCCGCGACACCCGTGGTGGTACCGCGGGAGTGCGTGTTGCAGAGCAGCTCGCTCGTGTCGACGAGAAGAACACTGAGCTAAAGCAGTGGGCTGAAAAGCCGGTTCGCAGTTAAGTGTTCGGACAGCCATCGTGACACCCTGGCAATTCAGTTCGGTAAGGTAGTGGACTATGAGCCTTGATCCGAAACTCCTTGATATCCTCGCTTGCCCGCGTGACAAGGGGCCGCTTGAATACCTCGAAGACGAGCAGGTGCTGGTCAACCCCCGTCTGAAAATCGCCTACCGCATCGACGACGGCATTCCGGTCATGCTTTCTGACGAAGCTATCACCTGGGACAAATAATTGCCTTTCCCGCTTCCCGACGGCTACAGCGTCCTCGACCGCACTATGCTGTCGGGAGCTCCTATCGAGGCTGCGCGGACGCTGCTCGGGTGCGTAATTGTCATCCCCGCTGAGGATGTCACCGCCACCATCACCGAGGTCGAGGCCTACGGCGGTCCAGCTGACCAGCGCTATCCCGACCCGGCAGCGCACTGCTTTATGGGGCCGACCGAACGCAATCGCGCCATGTTTGGCCCGGCGGGGCATTGGTATATCTACCGCTCCTATGGCATCCACTTTTGTGCCAACATCACTAGCGCTACGGACGGCACGGGCGGGGGAGTATTAGTCCGTTCCGTTCGCATTGAGCAGGGTATGGATGCGGTGCGACGTCGCCGTGGTGAAAAGCCTGCGGTTGCGGGTCTCGGACGTGGTCCGGGCAATGTTGGTCAGGCGCTTGGCCTTGACCTAAGCGACTATGGGGCAGATGCGCTGGATCCGTCGTCACGCGTGTTTGTGGCGCAGCCGGAGACCGCCGATTTAGTTAGCGACATCCACGCAGGCCCGCGCGTGGGCGTTCGCCGAGCTGCGAATAGGCCGTGGCGGCTGTGGCTGCCGGACGATTCAGTCTCAGCCTATCGGCGCCACAAGAAGGCGGTTGAGGAGTTCTAGGTCACCCTCGCGGTGAACGTCGGCAAGCGAAACGTTACGATGGAGGACGTGACTGAACAGAACATTATCGACGAACTACAGTGGCGTGGCCTGATTAATCAGTCCACCGATGTTGACGCGCTGCGCGAGGCGTGCGAAAACCCGATTACTCTGTATTGCGGTTTTGACCCAACGGGCGATTCGCTGCACGCGGGCCACCTGGTTCCGATGATTATGTTGCGTCGTTTCCAGCTGGCCGGTCACCACCCAATTGCACTGGCAGGCGGTGCTACGGGCTTCATCGGCGATCCGCGTGATGTCGGTGAGCGTTCGATGCTCAGCCAGGACGCCATTGAGCACAACCTGGAGGCCATCAAGGGCCAGCTGCGTCGTTTTATTGACTTTGAGGGCGAGGCCCCGGCGACGATGGTCAATAATGCGGACTGGACTATGAATATGTCCGTCATTGACTTCCTTCGCGATGTGGGCAAGAACTTCTCCCTCAACACCATGCTCGACCGCGACACCGTCAAGCGCCGCCTCGAGTCCGACGGCATCTCTTACACCGAGTTTTCCTACATGCTGCTGCAGTCCAACGACTATGTGCAGCTGCGCCGCAACTACGATTGTGTGCTGCAGATTGGCGGCGGCGATCAGTGGGGCAACATCGTCTCTGGTGTCGATTTGAACAGGCGTATCGACGGCGCTAAGGTGCACGGCCTGACCGTGCCGCTGGTGACTGATGCGCAGGGGCAGAAGTTCGGTAAGTCCACCGGTGGCGGCAAGTTGTGGCTGGATGCTGAGAAGACCTCGCCGTACTCCTGGTACCAGTACTTCCTCAACGCTGGTGACTCGGTTGTTATTGACTACCTGCGTTGGTTCACCTTCCTGACTCAGGAGGAAATTGCGGAGTACGAGGTCGCTGTTGCGGAGCGTCCGTTCAAGCGTGAAGCGCAGCGCCGCCTTGCTCAGGAGATGACCAATCTGGTTCACGGCGAAGAGGCCACCAAGGCAGTGGAGCTAGCAGCGCAGGCGCTGTTTGGACGCGCTGAGCTGACTGAGCTGGACGAGGCCACTCTGGTAGGTGCTGTCTCTGAGACCGAGGTTGCGGAGATTGCCGAGGGTGAACCGCGAACGGTCGTTGACCTCCTGGTTGCTGCGGGTCTTGCTAAGTCGAAGGGCGAAGCACGCCGCACCATTAAGGAAGGTGGCGCCTACGCCAATAACCAGCGCATCGAGGACGAAGCGTGGGAACCAGCTGCCGAGGATCTGCTGCATGGCAAGTGGATTGTGCTGCGCCGCGGTAAGAAGAACTTCGCTGGTGTGAAGTTCGTGTAGGTGCTGGTTGGTCTCCGTGTAGGTGCGTTGTTGGCCTCTAGATCAATCGGCGTTTATGCGGCTTGATTCTTTTTAGGTAGCTGGGCTAAGGCTCCGGGCAAGCTAGGAGAATGATGATTTCAGAATCATTGACTCCTGGTCAGTCCGGAGCTTTGGTTGTTTTAGGGGAGCGTAGAAACCGGAGCCAAGGTGGTAGTGATGAGCGAAAGCTATCGGCTTTCGTTAAGGGGAGGGGGCTTCCGGTCCTTGGTGAATCGCTCTACTGCACAGGCAATACGCTAGTACGCATCAATCTACCTGGGGTTTTGTGTCTTTAGGTGGGGTGTGT